>NZ_JBMDIS010000110.1:0-18480 GCF_057808775.1 Pseudomonas sp. FG86
GCGAGCAAGCTCGCTCCTACAAAAAAGCCTTAACTGAACGGCATTAGGGCAAGCCGGCTCGCCACAGGACGGTGTTTTCCTGGAAAGAGGGTGTTCAATGCACCACGGAGTTGGGGGGCAGGTGCCCCAGCCGCTCGGTCAGGCGCAGGCGCTGGATCGGGTCTTCGCTGAGCAGCAGCGCATGTTCCAGGTCGAAGCGTTCGGCGCTGGGGCAGTCCAGGCGTTGGTACAGGCTGGCGCGCGCCAGGTAGTCGGCGGCGCTGGCATTACCCAGTTCCAGCACGCGTTCGGCGTCGACCAGGGCCGCCAGCGGCTCGTCATTGGAGAGGTGCAGTTGGCGCAGGTTGCGCGACAGGCGTTGCAGGATCGAACGGGGTTCGGCGGTGTGCAGGTGGTCTGATTGCAACTTGAGGTTGGGGCCGTATTGGCGTTGCAGCAGCTCGCGGCAATCATTGGGGTAGAGGCGCCGACCGCCGCACGGATCGAGCAGGTGGTCGGCGCCGGGGACTCGCAGCAGGAAGTGGCCGGGGAAGTTGACGCCGACCATGGGAATATTCAGGCGCCGCGCCAGCTCCATCGCGATCAGGCCCATGGCCAACGGTTGCCCGCGCTTGCGTTGCAGCACCTTGTCCAGCAAGGCAGCGGCGGGGCGCAGCGGGGTGAATTCGTCCTGGGCGAACCCCAGGTCATTCATGCGCCGCAGCAGCGGTTGACCGAGCTCATCCGCCGGTAGCATGGGCATGCCCACATTCACCTGTTGTTCCAGCGAGATCAGGTCCTGCAGGATCACCAACGGCTGCACCGCCGGGTCATGTTCGGCAGCAATCCACAGCGCTGCTTCAAACAGCGCGGGGGGTGAACGTTCCAGGCAGGCGAAAAAAGCTTGGCGCGGCTTCATTGCGTTCTCCGACGGATGCCTCCGTTTTAGCCTTGCTGTGAATTTTCGTCCAGTGGCTTGAGAAGGATCCTATCTGCTTATGTCGCAGGGCCTGCAAAACCGGGCGGCTTATTCCAGTGCACTTCGGCAGTTTTCTACCGCAAGCCTATACTTGGCGACACCAGACGTGATTCGGGAGCTCGACGATGTTTGCTCTCATGCACAGCTACCGCCTTGAATCGCTGCACCTGAGCATTGACCCGGTGACGGGGTTGAAGGCGGTCATCGCCATCCACAACAGCCGCCTGGGACCCGCTTTGGGCGGCTGTCGCTACCTTGCCTACCCCGATGACGAAACGGCCGTCGCCGATGCCGCGCGCCTGGCCCAAGGCATGAGCTACAAGGCCGCCCTGGCCGGGTTGCCGGTGGGCGGCGGCACGGCCGTGATCCAGCGCCCCGCCCATGTGGAAAGCCGGGCGGCGCTGTTCGAAGCCTTCGGCCGGTGCATCGAGCAACTCAATGGCCGCTACATCACCGCCATCGACAGCGGCACGTCGGTGGCCGACATGGACTGCATTGCCCAGCACACCCGCTTTGTCACCAGCACCACGGCGGCCGGCGACCCTGCGCCCCATGCTGCCATGGGGGTGTTCGCCGGCATTCGCACCACTGCCATGGCGCGCCTGGGCAGCGACAACCTTGAGGGCTTGCGCGTGGCGATCCAGGGCCTGGGCAATGTCGGGTTCGCCCTGGCTGAACAACTGCACGCTGCTGGCGCCGAACTGCTGGTCAGCGACATCGACCACGGCAAGGTGCAACTGGCCATGGAGCAGCTCGGCGCGCACCCCATTGCCAACGACGCCTTGCTCAGCACGCCCTGCGACATCCTCGCGCCCTGCGGGCTCGGCGCTGTGTTCAACCGCACCAGCGTTGGCCAACTGCGCTGCGCCGCCGTGGCCGGCTCCGCCAGCGCACAACTGACCAACCTGCAAGTGGCCGACCAGCTGGAAGGGCGCGGCATCCTCTATGCCCCGGACTACGTGATCAACTCCGGCGGCCTGATCTACGTTGCCCTCAAGCACAGCGGCGCGGAGCTGCCGACCATCACCGCACACCTGTCGAACATCGGCACGCGCTTGACCGAAATATTCGCCCACGCCCAGGCCGAAAAACGCTCCCCGGCACGGGTGGCGGACGAATTGGCCGAGCGCCTGCTCTACCAATAACCAGGCATTAAAAAGGCCCTGAATCGATGATTCAGGGCCTGTTCAATTCGGGCTTTATTCCGCCGCGGCGTTGAGCAACTCGGACAACGCGTCCGGCTGGCTCTTGAACGCCTTGGCAAATACATCGCGGTTCTTCGCCATGTAGATCCCGGCCTCTTCAACCTGCTGCTCACTCAGGGACGGCACGGCTTTTTGCAACACTTCTGCTAGCAACTCGGCGAGTTCAAGCATCTTGTCATGACGGTCAGCTTCGGCTTTATCCATGAACAAACGCTCCAGATCTCGGCTGCTGCGGTATACCACTTCGACGGCCATTCACCACCTCACATGCCTTCACGATAGTTGTCTTTTGCTACTACTGTATCTATATACAGCGAAAAGCATATGCCAAACGCGCGGGTTTGGATAGCAGGATTTTTAATGTAGCTGCTAAGTGGGAGATTGCTACAACGGAAATTTCTGACTATCTGCCGGGATTTTGCTGGAAACATCCCAGGGTTTACCGTCCTCAGTGGCCTTGATAAATCCGTTTTCGAATGACGTGCCTCATGTCACCCCGCCATCATCTTATGCCTACCCTGGCCTTTTTTCTGCATGCAGAACAACCGTCATGTCCAACCCGCATTATCCGGTCGAACCGACCTAAGGAAGTATCATCGTGAAATTCAACTGGGCCGAAAAGCTACGCCAGAACGTCCATGGGCTGGCCGAGTCCCTGGGTAATCTGTTTGTCGAGTCGTTCCACTACCTGGCGTTGTTCGCCATTGGTGCGGTGACCGCCTGGGCGGCGGTGATGGAGTTCCTGGGGATGCTGGAGAACGGGCACATCAAGATCGATGACATCTTGCTGCTGTTCATCTACCTGGAATTGGGGGCCATGGTCGGGATTTATTTCAAGACCAACCACATGCCGGTGCGTTTCCTGATCTACGTGGCGATCACCGCGCTGACGCGCCTGTTGATCTCCAACGTGTCCCACCACAACCCGCCGGACATCGGCATCATCTACCTGTGCGGCGGGATTCTGCTGCTGGCGTTCTCGATCCTGGTGGTGCGCTATGCCTCGTCGGCGTTCCCTTCGGTGAAGGTCGAAGGCCCGCGTCGCAAGGGCGAGGCGAACCTGGAAACCGAGAAGGGCGAGCTTTAAAGCCCGATGCTGAAAGGCAGGGCACGGGTGGGCGGTCGCTGCAATAGTTTGTGACTGTCCCCGTCCGTCATCACCGCCAGGATTTCCATGGCGCTGTGGCCCTGCTCGATGGCAATGCCGAACTGTATGCTTTGCACCAGGCGTTTGAGCCGTTGCGGGTCGTTGCGTTGTTCGGCGCTGATCATGCGCTTGGCCACCACCCCCTTCTCGTTGGAGAGGGTGAGCATGATGCTGCCATCCAGCCGCTGGATGCTCAGGTTGACCCGGTATTGAGGGGTGAACGTGTCGGTGATGATCTGAAAAGGGTTGTCCATGGTGCGTTACCGCCTGATAAGAACATGCAGTCATTGACGACCGGCGTCTGGATTAGTTCGCGTTGCCTGACCACCGGCCACTCCGTCGCTGAGGTTTCACAACATCCGTTTGCCTCATCAGCCATACAGCAAGGGGCGTGCCGTACAGCGGCCTCCCAGGCGTTGAAGTCAGAATGTGGGAGGGGGCGTGTTTGCGCTGACGGTGGATCAGCCAATGAATACTCGGCTGAACCACCGTCAGCGCAAACAAGCCCCTCCCTCGGTCGTGCTGTGTTGTGCTGGAGTGCTGTGCGTCGTTTCAGGGCAACACAGAGAAAATGATCGCAGACAGCGCAATCAGCCCGATCACCACGACGAACACGTTCGATACCTGGCGGGGATTTTTAGCGGGTTGCACCCATGGGGAGAGGGGCAATTATAACGATCGCGGGGAAGTAAGAAGATGTAACTAACTCCCCACCCTACCAGCGTTTTTGCTCGTAGTCAGGGTTAATTTGTAATGTAGGATTTATCTTTGCAAAGGGCTTGAAATGTTCTTCTGAGTGCTCAATTGTGTAATCAAGAGGTCATGGTTTCACCACCCCGGTGTTGCAGTTTGTGATCTCTCGCGAGCTAGCTGAAATAAGGGAAGAACTATGCAAATCCAAGTCAATAGCGATAACCATATTGAAAGCAGCATCCGACTGGAGGAGTGGGTACGTACTACCATTGAGAGCACGCTCGAACGTTATGAAGAGGACCTGACCCGCGTTGAGGTCTACCTGCGGGATGAGAACGGCGACAAGCCCGGTCCCCACGATTTAAGTTGCCGCCTGGAAGCGCGGCCAAAAGGCCATCAACCGCTGTCGGTTTCCGCCAAGGGCGATACCCTGGAACAGGCGATTGACAGTGCAGCGACCAAACTGGATCACGCGTTGGAACATCTGTTTGGCAGACTGCAAGGCAAGCCCCGCGCTGCCGCGAAAAACCAGCCAATCAACAAAGTGAACGAAGACGCGCTGGAACAGGAATTCCTGGAAAACGAAAACGCTGTCATCAACGGCTGACTATTTTTCACCCCCTGCAAACGGGCCTGCATCTGCAGGCCCGTTTTCGTTTAGCCGCCACGTCGGAAGAAATACCGGCTCAGCATCGCCAGCCCACAAGCACCCAACCCGGCAAACAACATCGCCCAACCGGCGCCGTGGCGCAGGGCCGCCTGGGCATCGTTGAATGCCAGCCCCCTCGACTCCAACTTTCCTGCGGCGATGTGTTGGCTGATCGCCGGCCAATCCATTGCCGTGGTTGCAGGCAACACCTCGGCCAGTCGATGGCTGATCCCCAGCAACAGCACCAGCCCCATCAGCGCGATGTTGAGGGCCAGGGTGATCAGCCGTGCACTGAGGTCGATGCCCGAGGCCATGCCCGCCCGGTCGGCCGACACCGAACCGGTGGTGGTGTTGGTGGTGGGCGAGTTGGTCAGCGCCAGGCCCACGCCGGCGATCACGCAACTGAGCAGCACCAACCCGATACGTGGGTGCTCGGCCGCGTTGACCGCGGCCATGGCCAGGAAGCCTGCGGCCATCAGGCCCAGGCCCAGCGGAATAATGCGTTCGGCGCCATAACGCAGGGCCAGGCGCTCGGCCAACGGCGGTACCAGCAAGGTCGGCAGGGTGTAGGCGAGCAGCGCGGCGCCGGTGGTCAAGGTGTCGTAACCCAGGCCCGCCTGGAAGTACAACGGCAAGTAGATCATGAACGGCCAGAAGCTGAAGTTCATGCCGATCGAGCCCATCAACGCGCCGTTGAAACGCTGGATGCGGAACACCGAGAAGTCGAACATCGGGTGCGCACTGCGAAGCTCGACCGTGATGAACAGCAGCAAACCGAGCCCCGACAAAGCCGCCCAGCCGAGCATGGCGGGTGTGCCGAAGCCGTGCTCGCTGCCTTGGGTGATGAAGTACACCAGGGCAAACACCGACAGGGTCAAGGTGAGCATGCCGGCGATGTCCAGGCGATGGGCGGCCGGGTCGCGGGACTCCTGCACGCTGATGCGCAGCAGCACCAAGGTGAACAGGGTGAGCGGCACATGCACGAGGAACACCCAACGCCAATCCGCGATCGCCAGGATCAATGCGCCGATCATCGGCCCGAAGCCCAGGCCCACGCCGGCAATCACCCCCCATATCGCAAAGGCCCGTGCCCGTGCCGCGGGTTCGCGGAACAGGTGCGAGAGGATGGCGAACTGGCAAATCATCATCGCACCTGCGCCGATGCCCTGGACAAACCGCGCGGTGATCAGCAGCGACGCATCCTCGGCCAGCCCACAGGCCAACGACGCCAGGCCAAACAACCACAGGCACAGCACCAGCATGCGTCGGCGCCCAAAGCGGTCAGCCAGGGTGCCGGCGGCCATCAGCACACTGGTGCAGGCCAGGGTGTAGGCGTTCATGATCCATTGGGCATCCTGGAAGCCGGTGCCCAGTTGTTGTTCCAGGGTGGGCAGGATGACCGGCACGCTGGAAATTTCCAGGCCGAACATCAGCGCGACCAGGCATACGGCGGTGAGCGCCAGGCCATGCCTGGCGGTGCGCGGTGGGCTGACGGCCGCTAACGTGGCGGTGGGTGGCATGGGATTCTCCTGTGAATGACGTGTCACGTTATTTTCAGGGGAATGTGATTCTTTATTCGTGATAAGTTTTCTTTCGATAAGGGACTCAAGGGCGACAATTGCACCATGGCCACCCCGCGTTTTGATGGCGTTGAACTGTTTCTACAGATTGTCGAAAGCGGCAACCTGACCGAGGCCGCCGAACGGCTCAACCTCACGCGCTCGGCCGTCGGCAAGGGTCTGGCGCGCCTCGAGGCCCGCCTGGGAACCTGCCTGTTGCAACGCTCTACCCGCCGCCAGCGCTTGACCGAGGATGGCCAGGCTTACTACGAACATTGCCTGCGCGCGCTGGCCGAACTGGAGGCCGCCGAATCGGTACTGGAAAGCGGCCGGCAACAGCCGCGCGGCCGCTTGAGGGCGAGCCTGCCACTGGCGTTCGGGCATCATTATGCGGCGCCGGCACTCTGGGGCCTGATGGACCGATTTGCCGAGTTGGACATCGAGATTTCTTTCTCCGACCGGCTGATCGACGTGGCCCAGGAAGGCTTCGACCTGGCTGTGCGCATCGGCGCGCTGCCCGACACCGATCGCCTCAGCGCCCGCCGCCTGGGTGAGCAGGCCATCGGCCTTGCCGCCTCGCCGGTGTATTTGCAGCGCGTGGGGGCAATAGAGCGCATCGAGGACCTGGCCGGGCATCGCGGTATCGCCTACCGCTGCAGTGCCCCGCGCCGGGAGTGGGAGTTGAATGACGCCGAGGGTCGCTCGCACCGTGTGCGCGTCGCTTCGCCCTTGATGATGGATGACCTCCAGGCCGATGCCGCTATCGCCGGTGTTGGCCTGGCCTGGTTGCCGAGTTGGTTGATTGCGCACTATGTCCTGCGCGGGCAACTGGAGGCGGTCCTGCCGAGCTACCGCGACCAGCCCGCGCCGATCCATGTGATTTGGCCGACCGCCACGCATATGCCGGCGAAAACACGCTGCGCCATCGACGCCCTGGTCGCAGGCACGCCCAGTTGCCTGGCGGGCAGTTAGAGCCGGCCCATCAGGCGCGCGCATTACCAGGGTGGCGAGCGGGTTTACTGTGGCGAGCCTGCTGGCTACAACACACGCCGCTTGCCACAGGCTGTTTGTCGCTCGAGCAGTCAGAACGCGATAGACGTCTGTAGGTACACCGTGCGCGGCTCACCGATGTATTTGCCCTTGTTGTTATCGTCGAACGAGCGCGTGTAGTACTGCTTGTTGAAGATGTTCTTCACGCCCACCGCCACATTCAAATCCGACAGCTGCGGGCCGAAATCATAGGCCGCGCGGCTGCTGAACAGCATGTAGCCGGGGATGCGCCCATTGGCACCGTCGGCGGTTTCGGCCTCGGTGTTGGCGTTGTCGGCGAACTGGCTGCTCTGGTAGCTGCTGTCCACGTTGAGTTTCCACGGGCCTTCGGTGTAACCCACTCCCAGGGTGCCTTTGTGCTTGGACGAGAAGGGCACGCGGTTGCCTTTGTTCGGCCCGTCTTCACGGATGGTTGCATCGACGTAGGCGTAGCTGGCGTACACATCGAAGCCGGCCAGCGCCGGGCTCAAGCCGTCGAGGGCATAGTTGACGCTGGTCTCGATACCCTGGTGACGGGTTTGGCCACGGGCGATCACGGAATCGTTGGTCTGGTTGCTTTCGTACTGGTTGTCGAAGTTGATCAGGAACGCGCCGATTTCCGCGCGCAGGCTGCCATTGTCATAACGTGTGCCGAGTTCCCAGGTGCGGGCTTTTTCCGGTTTCACTTCGCCGCTGGTCACGCGGTTAGGCATCTGGCTGTACTGCACACTGCCGAACGAGCCCTCGGTGTTGGCGTAGAGGTTCCAGTCGTCCGTCAGGTGATACAGCACATTAAGCGCCGGCAGGGCGGTGTTGTAGTCGCCTTTGTAGTTGACGTTGGTCAGGTTGTTGCTCTGCTGGGACTCGATCATCTCGTAGCGAATGCCCGGGGTGATGGTCCACCGGCCGATATCAATCCGATCATCGACGAAGAATGCATTGGCTTCGGTACCGCCGCGTGTGTCGCGGTCGTTGCGGCTGTCAGTGGTGGGGATTTGCTGGTTGTTGGCGGAAATCGGTGTGCGGTAGCGCAACTCATGCCCGGCTTCGTTGATGTAGCGATAGCCCACGCCCACTTCATGGCTGGTGGGGCCCAGGTCAAAGCCTTGGGCGAGGCGGGTTTCCAGGCCGCGTACCCAATATTCGCGCGGCGACAGCGAAAGGAACGTGCCCTGGTCCAGGTAGCCGCTGCGCAGGGTCTTGGTGAAGAAGCTGTTGACGGTGAACTCGCGGCGGTCCTGCTCGTAGCGATAGCCGACGTTGAACATCGTACGGCGGCCCCAGAATTTGTCGTAGGGGCGGGTCGACTGATACGGGTCGGCCTTGTAGTCCGCCACGTTCAAGCCCCCAGGCATGTCGGCCTGGCCTTCGTAGTACTGCGCCATGGCATTGAAGCTGTTGGCGTCGTCGAGCTGGTATTTGCCCTTGAGGATCAGATCGTCGATGCGTGTGTTGCTGTTTTCGCGCCAGTCGCCGCCACGGGTACCGGAGTACAGCAGCGCGCCGCCCAGGCCGTTGTCGGCGGTGCCGCCGGCCAGCAGGTTGGCGGTGCTCTTGAAGCCATCGTGGCTGGAGGAGGGGCTGGTTTCGGTCTGCAAGCCGCCTTTGACGGTGGGCGCATCCGGGATCGCACGGGTCACGAAGTTGACCACGCCGCCGACGTTCTGCGGGCCGTAGCGTACCGCACCGCCGCCGCGCACGACGTCCACGGCGTCCATGTTGCCCAGGCTGATCGGCGCGAACGACAGTTGCGGCTGGCCATACGGCGCGAACGGCACGGGGATGCCGTCCATCAATACCGTAGAGCGCGACGCCAGGCGTGGGTTGAGGCCGCGGATGCCGAAGTTCAGCGCCATGTCGTGGCTACCGGTGCCGTTATTGTCCGGAGCATTGACGCCGGGGATGCGGTTGAGCACGTCCTTGGCCTGGGTCGCGCCCTGGCGTTCGAATGCCTCACGGCGGATCACGTCACGCGCGCCGGGGTGTTCGAACACATTGGCTTGCGCCGCGTCGCCGAGCCAGTCGCCGACGACGGTGGACGTGCCGAGCTCCAACGTGGTCGGTGCATTGGCCGGTTGCAGGCTGTAGGCATTGTCGCCTTCGGCGCGGGCTTGCAGGCCGGTGCCTTCCAGCAGTGTTTGCAGCCCGTCGGCGGCACTGTAGTTGCCGGACAGCCCACGGCTCTGCAGGCCGGCTGTGACGTCTGAACCGAAGGAAATCAACACGCCGGCTTCGCGACCAAATTGATTGAGCGCCGCCTCCAGCGAGGCGGGCGCGATCTGATAGGTCTTGGTGTCGTCCGCCATTACCGATGGCAGGGCGGTAAAACTGAGGCTGGCGCCTAGCAGCAGTTGGCGCAAGGTGCGGGTGAGAAGGGGCGGTTGCTGGGGCATGAAGAGCGGTCCTGAGAAGGAAGGATCAAGGGGGCTTTCCTTCTCTGTCACGCGAGGTGCGGAAAACGGCTCACGGTTGCGCGCAATACTTCAAGCGCGTGCCTGAACGGTCACCCAGTAGCGGGTAAAGCGCCGCACCTTGACCGGCAGGCTGACCTCCAGCAGATCGAGAATGCGTTCACTGTCGTCCAACGGATAGCTGCCGGACAGCAGCAGGTTGGCGACTTGCGGATCGCAATTGACCTGGCCTCGGCGGTAACGACCCACTTCGGCGAGGAAATCTTCCAGGCGCATATGCGCGGCCACCAGCATGCCGTCGGCCCAGGCACCACTGTTGTCGTCGGTGGGGCGTGGCGTATCCCAGCCCTTGCGGGTGAAATTCACCTGGCGCGCGGCCTCGACCGTCAGCGGCAGGCCACTGTAGCGGTTGGGCATCACTTCGACCCGGCCCGCGAACACCGCCACGTGGGTATGGTCGTTGTACTGGCGCACATTCAGGCGAGCAGCCTGGCTGCTGAGCAGGCCCTGGCCGGTGAGCACCTGCAACGGTGTGTTGCCGGCGACACCGTTCAGCAGGATCTCGCCTTCGAGCAGACGGATCAGCCGTTGCTGGCCATCGAAATGCACATCCACCGCGCTGCCGGTATTGAGCTGCAACTGGCTGCCGTCGGCCAATTGCACCTTGCGGCGTTGGCCGACGGGGCTACGGTAGTCGGCGCTCAGGGGGGGCAGGATATGTTGCTGGCGCAGGCTCCAGGCCGCAGCCGAGCCGGCACCCAGGATCAACAGCAGCTTCAGCGCCTGGCGTCGGCTGCTGGATTTCGGTGCGTTCAACGCCGCATGGGCCAGGGGCGAGGGCATGTCGCGCAGGCGCTGGTTGACGCGCTGGATGTGGTCCCATGCCCGTTGGTGTTCGCTGTGGGCATTCAACCATTGCTGCCAGGCCGCCTGCTGGCGCGGGCTGAGCGCGCCTTGCTGCATCTCCATCAACCAGTGCACGGCTTGCTCGGCGATGTGGGTCGAGAAATTCATAGGGCGAAATAGCAGCGCATGGCGGCTTTATTCAGGTGGCGTTTGACGGTGGCGATGGAGATGCCCAGTTCGGCGCCGATTTGCGCGTAGGTCAGGCCATCGAGCTGGGCCAGCAGGAATGCGCGTTTGACGCGGTTGGGCAGCCCGTCGAGCAGTTGGTCAAGTTCCAACAGGGTTTGCAGGATGATGGCGCGTTCTTCTTCCGACGGCGCGACCAGTTCCGGCATCTGTGCCAGCGTCTCGAGGTAGGCGCGCTCCAGGTCCTGGCGGCGGTAGAAGTTGAACAGCACGCGCTTGGCGATGGTGGTGAGGAAGGCGCGCGGTTCGACCAGCGTCGGGGTTTCCCGCGCGCTCAGCACGCGCACAAAGGTGTCCTGTGCCAGGTCGGCCGCGCTTTGCGGGCAGCCGAGCTTGCGTCGCAACCAGCCGGTGAGCCAGTGATGATGCTCGTGATACAGGACTTCGACGGTGTGGGACGGGCTCAACGTGAACACTCCGCAAGCATCGATATGCTTTAGAGAACAAGAATTGTTCGCATTGTAGGGCCCCGGAAGGGGTTCGGCAATCCGCTCGCACCGGTGTTTCATCCGTTGTGTTTTGCTTATGAGAATATTTATCATTAATATTGCGCGCTGACGAACCTGGCGCCTCCCGCATGAAAAGCAAAACCTCACTGCCCGTCTCCTATCGCCTCGCCGTGACCTCGCGGGTGCTGGCCGCCGTTGTCGGCGGTTACCTGATGGCTTCCCTGGCCAGTATCTGCCTGGCGCTGTGGCTGCCGACTTCCCGTGCCGATGCGGTGGTCGTGGGGATGATGAGTTCGTTTGTGTTCTATCTGCTGGCGGTGCTGTGGTGCTTTGCCTGCCGCACGGCCGGGCGTGCCTGGCTGGGCGTGATGGCGCCCTGCGTCCTGTTTGCCACCCTGGCGGGCGTGGGTTGGTGGGTGGCACGCCCATGAAAGAGGGATTTCGCCAGGCCATGGCCTGGTTGCACACCTGGGTCGGATTGATCTTTGGCTGGCTGTTGTTCGCGATTTTCCTGACGGGCACCTTGTCCTATTTCAAAGACGAGATTACCCATTGGATGCAGCCTGAAGTGCAGGTGCATGGGGTGGATGACGCCCGCAGCCTCGCGGTGGCGCAAGCCTATCTCGAGCAACAGGCGCCTACCGCGGCGCGCTGGTTTATTACCCTGCCCGACAGCCGCGATCCCGGCCTGTCGGTGATGTGGCAGGACAAGGTCGACCCCGGCAAGCGTGGCAACTTTATCCAGAAAGTCCTCGACCCGGTCAGCGGTCAACCGGTGCAGGTCCGTGAAAGTATGGGCGGCGAATTCTTCTATCGCTTCCACTTCCAGTTGCAAATGCCTCACCCGTGGGGCCGCTGGCTGTCGACCTTTGCCGCGATGGTGATGTTTGTCGCCTTGATCACCGGCATCATCACCCACAAGAAAATCTTCAAGGACTTCTTCACCTTCCGCCCGCGCAAAGGCCAGCGTTCCTGGCTCGATGGGCATAACGCGGTGGGCGTGCTGGTGTTGCCCTTTCACCTGATGATCACCTACAGCAGCCTGGTGATTTTCATGAGCATGGTGATGCCGGCGCCGATCATGGCCTCTTATGGCGACGACACCCGGGCGTTCTTCAGCGAAGTGTTCCCGGCGACCGACAATGCGCCGGCCCTTGGCCAGCCAGGCAAGTTGTTGCCCCTGGGACCGATGTACGCGCAGGCGCGGCAGCAATGGGCGGGCGGTCATGTCGGACGCGTGGCGGTGAATAACCCCGGCGACGTGAATGCGTCGGTGAATGTGTTCCGCGCCGGTTCCGACAGCGTGGTGCATGACTTCGGCAGCATCGTGTCGTTCAACGGCACCACGGGAGAGCAGGTGCGCGTCAGTGGCGAGCCGTCGTTGCCCGCCGTTATCGGCGGCAGTTTCTACGGCTTGCACATGGGCCATTTCGCCGGCCCGGTGCTGCGCTGGTTGTACTTTATCTGCGGCCTGGCGGGCACGGCCATGATTGGCACCGGCCTGGTGATCTGGCTGGGCAAACGCCAGCTCAAGCACGTCAAAAGCGGCGTGATGCCGTTTGAGCTGAAACTGGTGGAGGTGCTGAACATCGCCAGCATGTCCGGGCTGATGATCGCCATCGCCGCGTTCTTCTGGGCTAACCGTTTGCTGCCGGTGAGTGTCGCCGAGCGTTCCGCCTGGGAAGTGCAGGTCTTCTTTATTGCCTGGGGCCTGAGCCTGTTGCACGCCATGTTGCGTCGAGGTCGCCAGGGTTGGGTCGAGCAATTGGGTGTCGGTGCGCTGTTGTTTGTCGCCGTACCCTTGCTCAACGCAATCACCACCTCCGAACACCTGGGGGTGTCACTGGCCAGGGGCGATTGGGCCATGGCTGGCTTCGACCTGACGTGCCTGGGCAGCGGTGTGTTCCTGGCCTGGGCGGCCTGGAAGATGCAACGCCGTGCCGCGTTTCAATCCAAGGCCGAGTGTGGGCCTTCGCTCAAACTCAAGCCGGAGGCGCACTGAATGCTCGTAGCGCTGCTGATGTGTTACGCCGGGTTCACCGCGTTGTGCCTGTCCACCGATCGTCACCATGGTGAATTACTGCACAGCAAACCCTCCCCGCGTCGGCGCTTGGGGTTACGCGCCGCCGGCTGGTTGCTGCTGACGGTATCGATTTGGCCTGCGGTAGTGATCGCGGGGTGGGGCCAGGGCCTGGTGCAGTGGTGCGCGGTATTGATGCTCAGCGCATTACTGCTGGTGTTGCTGTTGCCGTATCGGCCAAGGCTGGCCATGAACCTGGCGGGCATCGGCCTGCTGGCCTGCCCCGTTGCAGCCGTCGCCACGCTCTGAGCCCGCCATGATGATCAGCCCGCCACCCGAACCCCAGGACAGCCCGCATACCGATGTGGCGGGTGGGCGCGCACATTTTCTACAGGTGTTCCTGTCCCAGCGTTCGCAGATGGAAGCCCTGGTCAGCCGTCGCGTGGGCTGTCGCGCGACGGCGGCCGACCTGGTGCAGGACCTGTTCCTGCGCTTCTGGCGCCGGCCCCTGGTACAGGTTGAAGAGCTCAGTACCTACTTGCTGCGCTGCGCCGGCAATATCGCCATCGACCACTTGCGCAGCGAAGGCGCCCGCGTGCGCAGCAACGAAGGCTGGCTGCCGGAGCAGCAGGATAACCAGGGTTCAGAACCCCAGGCGGCATTGGAGGCGGGCAACGACCTGCGCCATGTCGAGGCCGCCTTGCGCAGTTTGCCGGAACGCACCCGGCATATTTTCTTGCTTAACCGCATCCATGGCCGCAAGTACGCGGACATCGCCAAGGCCATGGGGCTGTCCCAAAGCGCGGTGGAAAAACATATGATGCGTGCCCTCGAAGCCTGTAAAGCCAGCCTTCGTGAGCCATCGTCTCCACGCACGCCAGGGAAAGCACCGTGAACGTCACCCCCACGCCTGACCAGGAACACGCCGCACTGGCCTGGCTGAGCCTGCTGCACGACCAGCCCAGCAGCGGCGACCAGGCTACCTTCAGCCGCTGGCTGCGGGCTGACCCGGCGCATGTGGAGGCCTATGCCCAGGCCCAGGTGGTGTGGGAATTGAGCGAAGTGCCGGCGCGCCTGTTGGCCGACGAAGAGGCCCTGGCCTTGCAGGGCTATCTCAATGCCATGAGCGCCAGCAGGCGTTCGCGAGTGGTGCGCTGGTCCGGTGCGCTGGCCACGGCCGCGTGCCTGCTGGTGATGGTGTCGATGGCCGCGGGTTGGCAGCCGTCGCGCTGGATCGATGACTTTGGCGCCGATTATGTGAGCGCGCCGGGGGAAGTGAAGACCGTCACCCTGGCCGACCAGTCCCAAGTCATCCTGGATGCCGACAGCGCCATCGCCGTGGATTTCAGCCAGGGCGAGCGGCATATCCAACTGCGGCGCGGCGCGGGCTTTTTCAGCGTGACGCACACGGGTGAGCCATTCGTGGTGGCGGCGGGCAGTGGTGAGGCGCGGGTGCTGGGCACGCAATTCGAAGTGCGCCTGCAAGCGGCAGGGGCTCAGGTCACGGTGTTGTCGGGACGGGTGGGTGTGACACCTTCCAGGCAGGCTCAGCAGCAAATTCTTACGGCTGGGCAACAAGTGGCCTACGCCGAAGGCGTCGCAGAACCCCTGCACGCGGTCGACAGCGAATCGCGCCTGGCCTGGCGCGACGGCTGGCTCAACTACTACAAGGCGCCCCTGGCGGATGTGCTCAAGGACCTGGGCCGTTACTACCCTGGCCGCATCGTGCTGCTCAACGACGAGATGGGGGCCAAGCGGGTCAGCGGCAGCTTCCCGAGCAAAGACCCGCAGGCAGTACTGAACGCGTTGCAGGCGGTATTGGGCTTCGAACAGCACAGCCTGCTGGGGCGAATGATCGTGGTGCGCTGATTACTTCAGCGCGGCCATGATCTTCTCGGGGCTGTACTCGCGGATCAGCGTGCCGTTCACCGCCACGAACGGAATCCCGCCGCCGCCCAACGCTTCATAGGCCTGGCGCGCCTGGGCGTCCTTTTCGATATCGAGCGCCTGGTACGGAATGCCTTTCTGGTCGAGGAAGCGGCGGATCTGCTTGCAGTAGCCACACCATTGGGTGGCATACAGCACAACGTGGGCCGAAGCCCGCGTCTGCTCCGAGACCACCTGGGACGGGTTGAACAGCCGTTCGACCTTGCCCCAGTTCTGGATCACGACCACCACCAGCAACACCAGCAGGACTTTTTTAAAGACCCCGCCGAGCATCAGTTACGGCGCTTGAGCTGGTCGGTCAGTTGGGTCGGCAAGCCCTTGATGATCAAGGTGCCGGCGGCTTCGTCATACTCGATCTTGTCGCCCAGCAAGTGCGCTTCAAAACTGATGGACAGGCCCTCGGCGCGGCCGGTGAAGCGGCGGAACTGGTTGAGCGTGCGCTTGTCGGCGGGAATTTCCGGCGACAGGCCGTAATCCTTGTTGCGGATATGGTCGTAGAACGCCTTGGGCCGATCCTCATCGATCAAGCTCGACAGTTCTTCCAGGCCCATGGGTTCGCCGAGCTTGGCCTGGCTGCTGGCGTAATCCACCAGGGTCTTGGTTTTTTCGCGGGCAGATTCGTCCGGCAGGTCTTCGCTTTCGACGAAGTCGCTGAAGGCCTTGAGCAGGGTGCGGGTTTCGCCCGGCCCGTCGACGCCTTCCTGGCAGCCGATAAAGTCGCGGAAGTACTCCGAGACCTTCTTGCCGTTCTTGCCTTTGATAAACGAGATGTACTGCTTGGATTGCTTGTTGTTCTGCCACTCGGAGACGTTGATGCGCGCCGCCAGGTGCAGCTGGCCCAGGTCCAGGTGGCGCGATGGGGTCACGTCCAGCTCATCGGTCACCGCCACGCCTTCGCTGTGGTGCAGCAGGGCGATGGCCAGGTAGTCGGTCATGCCTTGCTGGTAGTGGGCAAACAGCACATGACCACCGGTGGAGAGGTTGGATTCTTCCATCAGCTTCTGCAGATGCTCGACGGCGGTGCGGCTGAACGCAGTGAAATCCTGGCCACCTTCGAAATAGTCCTTCAACCAGCCACTGAACGGGTGCGCGCCGGACTCGGCATGGAAGTAACCCCAGGCCTTGCCTTGTTTGGCGTTGTAGCTCTCGTTGAGGTCGGCAAGCATGTTCTCGATAGCGGCCGACTCGGCAAGCTCGGAGTCGCGGGCGTGGAGAACTGCGGGTGTGCCGTCGGGTTTTTTGTCGATCAGGTGGACGATGCAATGACGGATCGGCATAGGCTTCTCGGCTGGTTGAGCGGGGAGCGGTTGGCCTCCCCGAAAAGTTGCCCAGTGTACCGCACCCATTGGCCAAGACACGCGTCGAAGGGGTTTTGGATGCTCTCCGACGGGGTATATGCCTTTTTTTCACGGTTTAGAGCGATAAAGCTGACCAAATGGCTAGGTAGAAGCGGATATTTCCCCGTCTCTGTGCTAGTTTTGCCCCGTCTTACGCCATGACTCGGCGTTAAGCGTGCATTCAGCATCTGTCAGGTCGAACCAATCCCCGTTTCAAGCATCTATAACCCCGATCTCCGTGGTTATAGCCGGGGGTGCCAGGCCATGACGGTCGGGCTCGACGGCTGACACTGCACTCTGCAATATCCATATGAATTTGATAGGGAAGGAACACCACAATGGCTTTGACTAAAGACCAACTGATCGCTGATATCGCTGAAGCTATCGACGCGCCAAAAACCACCGCGCGCGCAGCTCTGGACCAACTGGGCCAGATCGTTGCTGATCAGCTGGAAAACGGCGGCGAAATCACTCTGCCAGGTATCGGCAAGCTGAAAGTGACCGAGCGTCCTGCCCGTACTGGCCGTAACCCTTCGACTGGCGCTGCCATCGAAATCGCTGCCAAGAAAGTTATCAAGCTGGTTGTGGCCAAAAGCCTGACCGACGCTGTTAACAAGTAAGACGCAGCAAAAAAAACCGTGCTCCGGAGCGATCCGGGCACGGTTTTTTGTTGCCTGCGATTTGACTGTCGGAGCGAGTTGGCTTGCGAAGGGCGTCAACGAGAACGCAGGTTTTCAGGTTAGACGCGTTGTCCTCGGTTTTTTCGCGAGCCAGCTCGCTGCAACAGGTTTTAGTCCTTGCGGGCCCAACGTTGGCGCCACACCTGCTGCTCGGACGGGGTCTGGAAGGTCCAGGCGACAAACCGGCTGGTCTTCTGGCCTTGGGACATTTCCACTACGCGGCTTTCCAGCACGCCGGCTTTTTTCAGTGCCGTTTCGATCGCGGGCAAGTTCGACGCTTTTGATACCAGGGTGCTGAACCACAACACCTTGTGGGCAAAATTCGCGCTTTCGGCGATCAGTTGCGTCACAAAGCGCGCTTCGCCGCCTTCGCACCACAGCTCGGCCGATTGGCCGCCGAAGTTCAACACCGGCAATTTGCGTTTTGGATCGGCCTTGCCCAAGGCGCGCCATTTGCGTTCACTGCCCTTGGTGGCCTCGTCCATGGACGCGTGGAACGGCGGGTTGCACATGGTCAGGTCAAAGCGCTCGCCCGGCTCCAGCAGGCCCAGCAGGATATGCTTGGGGTTGGTCTGCTGACGCAGTTGGATCACCTTGTTCAGCCCGTTGGACTGCACGATGGCCTTGGCGGCTGCGACGGCTGTCGGATCAATCTCCGAACCGAGGAAGTGCCAGCGGTAGTCGCTGTAGCCAATCAGTGGGTAGACGCAGTTGGCGCCCATGCCAATGTCCAGCACCTTGACCGGCGCACCACGTGGGATCACACCTTCGTTGACGCTGGCCAACAGGTCGGCGAGGAAATGCACATAGTCCGCACGCCCCGGTACGGGGGGGCACAAGTAATCCGCCGGGATATCCCAGTGCTGGATACCATAGAAGGCTTTGAGCAGCGCCCGGTTGAACACCCGCACGGCGTCGGGGCTGGCGAAATCGATGCTTTCCTTGCCGTAGGGGTTGATGATCACGAATTGCGCCAGTTCCGGCGTGGTCTTGATCAGCGCCGGGAAGTCGTAACGACCCTGGTGGCGGTTGCGCGGGTGCAGGGTGGCCTCTTTACGCGGCACCACGGGCTTGGCCGTGGCGGCGGTTTTAGGCTTCTTGCGCGGAGGTTTGGGCGTGCTGGGGGCGGTCATGATGATTCTGGTGTTGGCTCAAAGTGGTGGGCATTGTCACACATCCTGAGCTCAACTCGGGCAAATGTGGGAGGGGGCTTGCCCCAAAACCTGTCAGCTAAGGAGGAACACTGTCACTGTGGCGAGCGGGCTTGCCCCGCGTTGGGCTGCGCAGCAGCCCCAAAACCTGGC
>NZ_JBMDIS010000111.1:0-17918 GCF_057808775.1 Pseudomonas sp. FG86
CCACTTTAAAACGCAAAACCCCACCAGCGGGAGGTGGGGTTTATGGAGCGCTTACACGGCATCGCCCTGCCGACTGGGTATCTCCTGTTCTTCAAGCGACCGCTGCGTAGCGGCTGAGGCCTTCAGTTGGCCGCGGAAAAATCCATCGCCATCCGAGTATGGATTTCTTGCGGCAGGCATAGGGGGGAAGTCGGCAAGCTGGCACCATCCGATCTGCCAGAGTCCAGCCGTGAACCAGCACCAGATCCTCGCTGCACATCATCGCCGCTTCGTCCGCTACATCCTCGCCGCACTGATCTGCTGTGGTCTGGCGGCATCTGATGCCGTTGCGGCCAACGCATCCGAACAGGCCAACCTCGAGGTCATGATCCGGCAGCTCAATGCCCTGGAAGACACGGCAAGGCGTAGCGCACGGGTCGCAGAGGAGCCTGGCCAACGCTACTTCTTCGACTACCAGCGCCTGGCGTTAGACATCCAGCGCGTCCGCCAAGGCCTCCAGGACTATCTCACTCCGAGCCGAGCTCAGCCCCGCGATCCCGTCGAGCTGACGGGCAACTACACCCTCACAGGAGGCCGCATGCCATGAGCATGAGCGCAGCGCAGTCCTCAGCCTTTCAGGCCGCAGGCGGCTTTCCTCCTACGGCTAGCTACGCACTCTTCGTTGGATTCGCCGTGGCGATCACATTCCTGTGGGGGGCCTGGGCCATCTACAGCACCTACAGGGGCTGGGCCACCGGCAACCTCGACCGTTCCATCGCGGCGCCGACGGCGATCCGCGTCCTGGTGCTCTGCATGATCCTCACGCTCTTCGTCCTCAGCTAAACCTTCGGAGTTTCACCATGCTCAAGCTCAAGAAAGCCTTCAGCCGCTGCCTCACCCTGGGAGCATTCGCGCTTCCCCAGCTCACCCTGGCGGCCCTACCTCAAGCTCAAGCCCCGAGCCGCGGCGAAGGCACGAACATGACGCAGACCATGCAGAACTATGCCTTCGACGGCTTCATGCTGCTCGGTCTGATCGTCCTGGGTGTCATGTTCCTGGGCGTGGCATGGCACGCCTTCGGTGTCTACCACGAGATCCACGAAGGCAAGAAAAAATGGCGAGACCTCGGCTCCACCGCGGCCGTCGGTGTCGGCATCCTTGGGATCGGCATTTTCCTGGTCACCAAAGCCACCGGCATTCTTTGACAGGAACTGGCCATGGCAGACGTTCTAGATGACGGCACGTTGAGCTTCCTGCCGGTACGGCTGAACAACCAACCGGTGGTGATGGGCGGTCTCACCGCCGACGAAATGTGGACCACGGTGTTTCTCAGTGGGGGCGTCGGTTTCGCCCTGGGCATTCCCGTAGCGATTCTGACCCAGGTCTGGGCACTGATCATCGGTGGAGCACTTATCGGTGGAGTGTTCGGCTTGACCGTTGCCAGCCGCATCCTGCGCCGCCTGAAGCGCGGTCGCCCGGACACCTGGTTCTACCGCCAGGTCCAGCTCGCGATTGCCCGGTACGCCCCGGCCTGGAGCAACGCCGGCCTTATCACGCGCAGCGGTGCGTGGACCTGTCATCGCACGGAGTGAGCATGAGTTATCGCAAGAAAGTGGATGCCCAATACGCCCACATCGTCAGTCTGCGCATCGGCCTGGGCCTAATGGCCGTGGTGTGTCTTGCCCTGGCCTATGGCTGGTGGTCCGCACCACGAGAACTGACGGTTCATGTTCCGCCAGACTTGCGCTCTGGAAGCACACGAAAGTGGTGGGACATCCCCCCGGAGTCGGTGTACGCCTTCGGTCTTTACATCTTCCAGCAGATGAACCGCTGGCCGACCGATGGCGAGACCGACTACCAGGACAACATCTACCGCCTGGACGCCTATCTCACCTCCAGCTGCAAAACGTAGCGCCATCATCCTGGGTGTTGGCTTCGCACCAGAAAGCTGGAATCAGCACATTGGTAATCTTGTTGATTACTCGGAAATGCCTACCGAAAGTGTCTCGATAATCTCCGGATTTCTGGATGATCATGCTCATATCCGCTGGGCAGCGCTGACCAATTGGTACTAATCCCACTAGTTCCCTGGGGTTCCTCAGTGGTGTGAATAGATCCAGGTTTCATCGATACTTCTGACATAACCCGCTGGAATCCGAATGGCCGCTCCCGGCTGATTCTGTTGGAAAAGTCGTTTCTCAGAAACGGAGACTTTTCAGATTACCCTTACGCAGGCATCGAGCCCCTTCCGGCTTCAGGCGCAGGTGCTGACCATCCTTTACCAAGTACGTCATAGCCCTGTGGATATGAGGTCGAATCGCTTGATCCCCCCTCTGGATCTGGCCAATGCCGCACTTATCTCCATATCGATCCTTGTCGTGGTTGCAGCTTTCCATGTAGCCCTGACCACGCGTAATGTCTTCCCACAAGCCCCCGATCTCGATGGCTTTCCAGACATCCCGGCAGACCACGTTGCCATTGAAGAAGTAAGCAGCATGGATGTGAGAGCCCTGACCATCATTGCGGTCACCCTGCTCCACCGAGTAGATGTAGCCGATAAGATGTTCAAAGATCGGATTGCGTTTATGCGCGATAACTAACTGCTGCATGTCATCAAAGACGTGCTCAACTCGTAGCCTGGCCTGAGCCTCTGAGCGATAGTAAAGATTCAGCCTGATTATCGTGGTGCGGGAGTAAAGACTCATTACAGCATCCGTGTACTCCACGATCTCCCTCTCCTGCTTACGGGCCTCAAAGCGACGATCCCCAGGCCTACGCTGATAACGTTGCTGACGGGTCAATTGACGAATCCGTGCCACCAGGACGTTCATGCTTTGGTGGTGGTCCAGGTAAGCCGTACCCTTTTCATTTAGACAGACAGGCCCCTCAGTACCACGCACTAGGCCGACGTCCTGAAAGGCTTCCATGAACGCTTGCAGGTGCTCGCTATAGCTGTACTCAACACGTTCATCAAATAGGTCAATCATCTGCTGGATGTATGTGAAGTAGCGGGAGAGTCTGGTCTCTTCGAGACGCTCGTAGCCTGAGCGGCTATGCGTGATTCGGAATGCTGGTGTCTCGGACTTCTCGATGGCTTGGACGAGTGACTCAATTTGAAGGGCAATGTCGGATTGGGAGAGGTGGGTGTAGGTCTTACGATTGCTCATGGTGGGTACCTGGTTGATTGACTCATACCTAGTACGTGATGTGGATTTTTTAACCGTTCTCCTTTTCCTCTGCTGGTAGTCCATGCTGAGGGATAGCGATGATGGTTGCTATTAGGAATGTAGAATAGATAGTTAATAGCTATCTATATCAATAGATGCAGCTTTACTCACTTCCGACTATCTCGGCGAGACAGGGCAATGGGGAGCAAGATTGCCAAGCCTATCGAGAGATTTTCCGCATCGCTTCTTGGGAGAGTTAGCTGAGAAACCGACCTCTAAATGCACAAGCGACATTACCAGTCGAAGCTAGTCATAGCGCATGATTATCAGTCCTATCCAGCCATGCTTTGGGCTATGACGCCGTGGTCGCAAGGACAAATACTCAGTAACCGACTTCTTTCTGATGCCGAAAGGCCAGTACATAAACAGCGTCATCCGCCCGCTCATGCCGATAGAGCGCAACATAACCCGAATCACCGAACTCGATTATCAGCTCACGCAGTTCCGGCAGTTCTGGGAATGGGCGACCTACTTCCGGACCTTCTTCCAGTCGAGCGAGTTGTCGCTCAATCGCCTGGGCAGCACGCCGAGCTACCTGCGGACCTTTCTCGACAAGAAACTGACGGCAACGCTCCAGCCCTTGCGCAGCGCCTTCAGTGATAATCAATCGTGGCACTTGGGAAGCTCCGCCTCAGCATCGGTGCCCCAGGTATTTAGCCAGGTCCGAGTCTCTTGGCCGGTCAGATGTCGCCCCGTTTCCTGATAGGCTGCCCACGACGCCAAGGCTTCCTGCTTGAAGCTCTCGCGAGCTTCCTCGCGCTCGACGTACTGCGCTATCGCTTCGCGCATAATCCAGTGGGACGAACGTTGACGGAGACCAGCTAGGTGCTGAATGCGATTTTTCAGCTCGTCATCAATTTTGATAGAAGTGGCCATAGCCGAACCCTCGTTATCTAAAGGTATTACCTTTTGATAAGGTATCAGTCTCCAAGTTCATCTGTCCATACGCTCAGAAGACGGACGACTGGACGCAGAACTGGGATGGGGGGACAAGTGGGGGGATAGATACTTAACTAAAAAATAAATTCATATAAATCAACACACTGGACAATAAAAAACGCCGCCCACAAGCCGGCTTTTTAATGCCCACAAGAATCACAAACCCAAATTGTCCAACAGCTGTTGGACGATTGAATAGCTAACGCGGGCAGATTATCGCCTCATATGCCTCTCAGCAGCATTATCTAGGCTGTATGCCCCCAAGAGCGCGATCCGCCACCATCTTCGCGATCTCCACCCAATGCATCACCGCCGTTTGCGGCGCAGCCAGTGACTCACCGAGCACTTGCGAAGTCGCCACCGCCCACTTCAGCAACTCAGCCACGCGCACCCGAGCATCTTTGGCCCCTTTAAGCTCCAGCCTCAATCCAATATCAAATGCGGCAAAAACCGGCTCGAATCCTTGGTAATCAAACTATTATCCTCCCGCACCCCAATCCCCGCCGCCTGGTCCCCAATCACCCAGGACCCAATCAACGTATAGCTGTCCCCAAACCGCGGTAGCGGTGCGAATTCCTGAAGGATAAACGGCGCGTCCGTGTAGGGGCCGTCTTCTTTCACGATCAGTCCGTCAGCAGTTTGCAGCTCGATGTTGGCCCCTTCCCGCGAGAAGAACGGCTTGCGCACCCAGCCCTTTGGCACGGCTTTACCTGGGTCGGTATCCAGGTGGGCCGCGAGCAAATTTGGGTGGCCTTTGTTGAATTCCCACAGCAGCGGCAAGACGCCTTTGTTGGAGAGGATGGACTTCCAGGCGGGTTCGAAGAACTGCGTGTCACTCTCGGCGATCGCAGCGCCGAAGGGTTCGTGGAAGATGAATTCCCAGGCGTGCAGTTTGAACAGGTGGGGAATCCAGCGATCTTCAAGGTCAACGAAGCGACCTTCTGCGGTCAGGCCGATGTCTTCGATGTCGATGTGGCGCGATTCGATGCCAACTTTTTCTGCGACCAGGCGCAGGTAGTCGGTGGTGCCTTTGTCTTCGACCGAGTCTTTCATGGAGGCGAAGTAGAACGGCTGGTTGACCTGCAGTTGAGCGAAAGCCTGGTGGAGTTTGGTGTCGATGCTGTTGAACTGGTCGGCATGCTTGGGCAGCAAGCCGCGTTCGATGCATTGCTCCAGCCAGCCCCACTGGAATGCCGCGGCCTCGTAGAGGCTGGTCGGTGTGTCGTAGTTGAGTTCCAGCAGCTTGGCGGGCCCGGTGCCGTTGTAGGAGAAGTCCATGCGCCCGTACAGGTGCGGGTGGCCTTCGAGCCATGAGGTTTTGATCATGTCGAAGAAGGGCGCGGGAATGCTCAGGCGCTCGAGCAGCTCTTCGCTCTGGACCACGCGGGCCACAAGGTCCATGCACATGTCATGGATCTCGGTGGTCGGGTCTTCAAGGTCGTTCTCGATTTGCTTGAGCGTGAACTGGTAATACGCGCTCTCGTCCCAGTAGGGTTCGTCGTCGATGGTATGGAACAGAAAGCCAAGGTTTTCAGCCGTCTGTTTCCAGTCATCACGTTCTGCGCAATGGATTTTCTTCATGGCCCGGCTCCTTAACTGCTCGACCCGCCGCCGCCCCAGCCGCTGCGTGCGCTGGCCTTGCTGCCGAAGCCGCCACGGGAGGTGGCCGACGCCACGGAGCTCGACTGGCTGGAAGAGCGCAGCGTGTTGGTGTAATTGCTGCTGCCGTACCTGGCCTGATTCGAGCGGCCAAACGTCGCCCCATTCGAGACCCGCTGATTGAGCGTCGAGGAGCCGTAGTCGCCGCGATCATCGCGATAGCGATACACAGGCTCGGAGCGGTAGCTGTTGCGATTGCTGCTCAGCATGTTGCCGATCAGCAGACCGGTCAGCAGGCTGCTGGTGGAGAAGCCGGAGCCGCCGCTGCTGGCCTGCGAGCCGGGAACCTGGGCCTGGGCAGCGTCTACCTGGGATTGTGTCACCTGGCCTTCGGCGGTCAGTTCGAAACCGCCCAGCTTGGGAATGAACTGGCCATTGGAGTCCAGCTGGCACCAGCCCGCGACAAAGTCGGCATCGCAATCGGCCTGGCTGGCGTATACCGGGGCAATGCGGCGATGCTCGGCCATGGCGGTCATGTAGGCGTCCGAGCAGACGTCCACTGGAAGCTTTTCATCGGCACACTGCTGAACCGACTGGAAGTTGTACTTTTTCTGCAAATCGTAGGTTTTTTCCGTCGGCCCACAACCGGATATCGCCATGGCGACCGACGCTGCCAGCGAAAGCTGGACGTACTTGCTTCGTTTCATCGGGAGCTCCGTGCGCAATCAGTTCTGGGTAGGCGTCATGCACGCGGCATTCAACATGCCCACGCTGATCGCCACGGCGGCCACGTAGATGCCCGCAGCGAGCTCGCCTCTCTTGATGCGCTCGGAAGTGCCTTTGAGCACGAGGCTGGTCAGCAGAAACGCCAACAGTTGGACGACGGCGGCGATCACCGCCCAGACGACGAAGTCGAGGATGCTGATCGAGTAGGCAATCACGTTGCTGGCTGGAATGGCGAAACCGACGATGGCGCCGCCCAGGGCGACTGCCGCGGAAACGTTGCCCGCCCGGATCAGCTCGAACTCCTTGTGCGGGGTAACGCGGGTGTAGATGAACTGGAACAGCGCGAACAGCACCGCCGCCCCCAGAATGTAGGTGACAAAGCCGACGACGGCGGCTTTGTTCAGGGAAATGGAGAGAGCTTCTAGCATGGACTTCTTCCTTTTTTAGAGCGCATTCAAGTCGGTTGTGTACAGCGAAATGCCCAGCGACGTGCTCAGGCTGACGGTGCCTTCAGCGTCTTCTTCGACAGAGAACAACAGAAACTCCCGTCGATCGGTCAGGCCTGTGTCACGGGCATATAGCATCGAGCGGTGCTCGACACTGTAGGAGTCCTCGGGGTTTATCACGTGCTCGCTCATGGCCACCAATTCTGTCTGGCCGTCCTCGCTGCCCCACACGCGCGTGTACTCGACGCCATTGTGGGTGTAGGTCGGCAACCCGATCAGACTCTGCGGCCCCGCCAGCCGACGCAATTCAGCCTCGCTGCTGAGGGTGACGTAACTCAGGTAGTTGAACAGGATCACCGACTCGACCTGCCCGGCGATGTCGCCCGTGGTGTGCACCTGCAACCAGTAGTCTTCGTCGTTCATGTAATAGCGCGACAGCCAGGTCGACTGCCCGAGGTCCACGGTGCCGTTACTCCAGATTTCCTGGGAGCCGGGGATAACCACTGTGGTTTTCCCGTCGAGCAACAACTTCAGGGTCGCATCGAATATCACGCCTTTGCCCGGTGCCAGGCCCAGAGGCCCGCTGGTCGGCAGCGGTTCGGCGGCGGCGCCTTTCGATTGTGTAGTCGCTTGCGGGGCCTCAAGCCCCATCAACTGTTTAAACCATCCCATTGGAAATTTCCTTGAGGCGGGTGGAGGCGATGTAGAAGAGTTCGCCGCCTTCAACGCGCGTAGCGCTGGGCGGGTTGATCGAGGGTTGCTGGGCACCTTTGGCGCGATAGCCGATGAGGGTGGCGTTGTGGCGCTCTTTCATTTGGGTGTACAGATCGCCGAACGTTGCTTCAAACGCCTCGGGCAATCTCATCAGGTATTGGGTGGCGCCCTGCCCCACGCACAGCAACTCATTGATGACCACCGACGAGCCCGGATCCTGGGAGGCGCGCACCAACATTTCGATGGCCATGCTTGACGTGCATTCCAGGCTGGGGGCGTAGGAACTGGCCAGTGCGGCAATTTCACTTTCATTGAAGTGGGCGACGACATGCCCGACCGGACTCAGTTGATTCACCGCCAGCACGGTGGCCAGCGTCAAATCGTCAGACGGGGTTCGCACCAGCACACGCTCGGCGCCGGGCACACCGGCACGCAGCAACAACGCTGTGGAGGACAGGCTCTCACCACGGATGAACGCCGCTTTGCCCGGCATCGGGTTTTCTTCGAGGGTGCAATCGCAGATGACGATCAGGTTGTCGTTCGAGGTTTCGTCTTGAAGCAATAACTCGATGACCCGCTCACTGGACGCGCCCTCCCAGCCGATGAGCACGGTATGGCCGACCTTGCCGGTGAAATCGCCTTTGCCCTTCATGCCTTTTCTCCATGCATCGATGACAGTGCTGGTGGTTTTGCCGATGGCTGCCGTCAGCAGCGCAATGCCGCCGAGCATGACCCAGGTCGCTACGAACACGCGCCCCGCCGAGGTCTGTGGCGCAAGATCGCCATAGCCGACGGTCAGCGTGGTGGCGAGATAGAAGTAAACAAACGTGGCCGGAGCGGTGAGGTGCTGTTCGCCCAGGTACACCAGGCCCAGATAAGCCGTGCTCAGGTGAACACCCAAGGCAACGACCAGGCCTGCCCAGCCGAAACGGTGAAAGAGGGAGGAGGCGTACATGCGCAGCAAAAGAAAAATCGACATTCCGTCCCTGACTCCCTGGGTACTTGATTCCTGATCACGCCAACGCCTCGACGTCTGGATGCTCAAGTGCGTTCAGCCGGCATTAAACCTGCTGCGTGGTTTGGAGAGAAGTACCTTGGCTGCAATAAATCCGGCGAATGCACCAAACAGATGCCCCTCGAAGGAAACACCCTGACGCGGCAGGAAGCCAAGGATCAGGCCGCCATACAGTACCGCTACGACACCGGCCGTTATCAGGTTGCTCCAGCTCCGGTGGAACCAGGCGCGCGATAACAGGTAGGCCCATAACCCGAAGACCCAGCCGCTGGCCCCCACGTGTATGCCCGCAAAACCGAACAACCAGAGCAGTGAACCGCCCAGCAGGATAATGATCGCGCTGACGGTAACGAACCGATTGAGCCCTTCGATGATCACCAGGGTGCCCAGGATCAAAAAGGCAACCAGGTTGGCGCTCAGGTGGGCAAACGACCCGTGCAAAAACGGTGAGGTGAGGATGCCGGGCAGCCCCTGCAGCGTTCTCGGGATCAGGCCGAACGCCATGAGGCTGTAACCGGTCGCCACATTGAGCAGTTGCAGCGCGACCATGAAGAAGGCCAAGCCTGCGATTGTCTTGAAACCCTTCAGGGCATCCATCCTGACCTCGACGTAAAAAAGAAGGGCAGACACTGCCCTCCCAGCGGCGACGCTGCTTACTCCGCCGACTTTTGCTTCAGACGCTCCAGAATCGCATTGGCGCTGCCTTCGTTCGGCGTGATGCCGGCTTCGCGCAGCTTGCGCTCCAGGTCGGTCCCGGTCGATGCATCCGCCAGTTCATCCTGGGCTTGCAGTTCAGCGGCGCGCTGCTGTTGCTTGGCCTGCAAACGATTCAGCGTACCGACGGCGGTTTCCAGCTTGCCGTTGGCACCGCCGCTGGCGATGGAGGCGCTGACCTGGGCCTTCTGTACGCTTTCGCGAGCCTTGGCCATATCCACTTGCTGGCGCAGGCTTTTGATCCGGCTTTCGGCCTTGGTGATGTCCTTGCGCATGCTTTCGGCATAGCCACCGAACTCGGTGGCTTGCTTGTGCTCCACATCCCGCTCGTTGGTCAGGGTCGAGATGGCTTCGGCCACTTCCAGGGCGAGGTCTTCACGATTGGCCTGCAGGGCAGCCACCGCCTTGGACTCCAGGTCCTTGATCTTGGCGTCGTACTCGTTGACGCGATCAGTCGCCAATTTGTGCTTGGCCATGATGCTGACCAGTTCACGCTTGGCGTTGGCCAGCGCGGTGTCGGCGTCGCGAATTTCCTGATCGAGGATGCGCAGGGCCTGTTGGTCGACGATCGATTCGCCGACTTCATTGGCACCGCCACGCAGCGCGGTGAACAATTTGCTCCAGATGGACTGAGTCATTGGATACTCCCGAATACTTAATTGAAGAAACGTTCGAAGGCTTCGCTGGCGCGCTGCACGTTGTCGACCAGGGTTTTCACCTCGGTGACGATGTTTGTCAGGCTGGAGTCGGAACTCAACGCACCGAACATGTTGTAGACAACTTGCCCGTTAGGCATGGACTCGATACCGATCGAGGACAGCGGGAACATTTCCCGGCTGCGCAACACCGCGTCATTGAATTTCGTGACATCGTTGATGGATTCGACATCGACTAGAACGGTGTCAACGATGATCTGCTCGCCCACCACCGCGATGTAAATCGGCAAGCCACCGAAGTCGTTCATTTCCAGCTTGATACTGGACTCGGAGCCTTGGACGAGAGAAAGCGTAATGTCCTTGGACACCACGTCGTCCAGGGCCTGAAGAGCGGTGTAGAGGCGATCGATATTCCAGTTGGTACCTGCGCTCATGTAATTCTCCGACATGAATGAGCCAGCCAGAATCGGCTGGCGAAGCTGTTTCTCCATCTGCTTGAGCAAGCTTCGGTTTTCGGGAAGCACCCAAGTCTCGTGTTTCACGTAGCCGGCGGCCGCCAGGCCTGCACGCATCTGCTTCATGTAAAAGCTCGATGGCTTTTTGGCGGACGGCTTCAAGCGCTCTCCCTGAAGGCTCGTTGAATCGGTATCGGGCCCTTTAGGCGGACTCGATGGAGAGCGGCGTTCCATGGTACTGACCTCGCTGTGAAAAACTCACGCGTGAGAAAATCTACAGGCATTTTTTGCCACGCTCAATAGCTCACGCGTGAGATTTTTTGACTTACTTTTCCGACCACTAAAAGGATCAGTCCTACTGACAACTCATGAATTGTCGCTTTTGAGTTGACGGTATTACCCATTCCAGCCGATTTATCCCCCAGCACCCACCCATTAATCTGTGCCCATGTTGAACGCAACGCCCAACCAACCTAAACAAAAAAGGATTCAACCATGAGCACTGCAACCTACAACCGCTTGAACAAAGACGACGCCGTGGTTCTGCTGGTCGACCACCAAACCGGCCTGATCTCCCTGGTGCAGGACTTCTCGCCCAACGAGTTCAAGAACAACGTGCTGGCCCTGGCGGACCTGGCCAAGTTCTTCAACCTGCCGACCATCCTCACCACCAGCTTCGAGCAAGGCCCCAACGGCCCGCTGGTCCCCGAGCTGAAAGAGATGTTCCCGGACGCGCCGTACATCGCTCGCCCAGGCCAGATCAATGCTTGGGACAACGAAGACTTCGTCAAGGCGATCAAGGCTACCGGACGTAAGCAGATCATCATTGCCGGCGTGGTAACGGATGTATGCGTAGCGTTCCCGACCTTGTCGGCACTGGCGGAAGGGTTTGATGTGTTTGTGGTTACCGATGCGTCGGGGACCTTCAACACCACGGTGCAGCAGGCAGCGTGGAGCCGGATGACCCAAGCGGGTGCGCAGATGATGAACTGGTTCTCGGTGGCGTGTGAGCTGCATCGCGACTGGCGCAACGATATCGAAGGCCTGGGGAATTTGTTGTCCCAGCGTATCCCTAACTATCGCAACTTGATGAATGGTTATGCGGCGCTGACGGCCCATCAGAAGTAAGTAAGCCGACGGTTGCGATAAGCCTGCCCTGAAAAGCAGGCTTTCGCTGTTTTGTGCCAGCAGTTGCCCCCCTTGACTCTCCCCTATACAGCACACCCTACCCTGAAAGCCCCAACTTTCAGGTCACGCCCCATGGCTCAACGCATCCTGGTCATCCTTGGCCACCCGTCCACCGCCAGCTTCTGTTCGGCCCTGGCAGACGCCTACAGCCACTCGGCAAAAATCGCCGGCCATGAGGTGCGCGTCCTACGCCTGGGCGATCTGGTTTTCGACCCGATCCTTCACAACGGCTACAGCGAAATCCAGCCTTTGGAACCTGACCTGCTCAGCGCCCAATCCGACATCCTCTGGGCCACTCATCTGACGTTCGTCTTTCCGATTTGGTGGGGTGGCATCCCGGCGCTGTTAAAGGGCTTTATCGACCGCATTTTCCTACCCGGTTTTGCCTTCAAATACCGTGAGGGCAAGCTGTTTCCTGACAAGCTACTGCACGGCCGCACCGCACACTTGCTAGTGACCCTGGATACGCTGCCGTGGTATTACCGCTGGTTCTATCGCATGCCGGGCGTGCATCAGATGCGCAGCACCACTTTGGCGTTTTGCGGGATCAAGCCGCTCAAGACGTTACTGCTGGGGGCGGTGCTGGGTTCTACGCCGGGGCAGCGAGCCAAGTGGCTGACACGAGCCAGCGCACTAGCGGGAAAAGGGAGTTTTCATGTACATCGGCAAAGCCGCGCAATTGTCGGGCACGACCATCAAGGCGATTCGGCACTATGAAGCGATTGGCCTGCTGCCGACGCCGCAGCGCCAGGGCCAATACCGGGTCTATTCGGAGCAGAGCGTTGAGCTGCTGATGTTTATCAAGTGTGCGCAGCAGTTGGGTTTCAAGCTCAAGGAGTTGCAGGAAATTTTGCGCGGCCACCAAGGCGACGCGTTGCCTTGGGAGCGGGCAGACCAGGCCATCGCCAGCAAGAAACGCGAGCTGGCCGCACAAATCGCCGAGTTACAGAGAGTGCAGGCCGGCTTGCTTGAGTTTGAGAGCCAGCTGAAAGAGGCACATGGACACTGTTCGTCAATGAGCAGCATCGCTATTTGAAGTAGCCTTTGAAGGTGAACTGACGCGTTTTTTTCGCTGCCCGCGTAAGCCCGTTCTGATTTTCCAAACCGCTCATCCAGCCGCTTTTCGCTGCGGCAGACTCCGACGCCTTGCCTGCTGCCGAGACGTCACGGATGACCAACGCTTCCCACATTGCCCATATCGAACATGAGCTGGATGGCTTCCATCAGAGCCTGGTGACGTATCGCCAGCAACTGGGGGCCTGGTACTCGCGCGCGCTGGATTCGGTGAGCCACGCCGCTGATTTACCGTCGCTGCTGGGGATGGATCGGGTGTTGCGAGCGGGGAATTCGCAACGCTCCGTGAGTCTTTCCGATGCCGACTTCTCCACCGTGGCCCATTGCCCGGCGGGCGGTGTGTTGCAGATCGAAAGCAAGTTCGAGTCGGTGTATGACGTGCCAATTGGCGATATCCCGGTTGAGGTGATCGGGCTGGATGACGGCAGTTCGACCGTGGTCATGCTCGATGAACAGGGCAAAGGCTCGCACCCTTGCGTGGCGGGCGGGCGCTACCAAGTGCGGGTGCAGGGCGGCGTGTCGGCACAACAGGTGGACGCGTTGTTTGTGTCCTACGCCGGGCTGACCGCAGACCTGGAGCAATGGCTGCGGTCGCAGTGGGAAGGGTTCAAGCCGCATTGGCAACAGTCGACGGCCAGTGCGATTGGCAGCGGCGTGCTGGCGGGCAGTTGGGCGGCGATTCGCGAGGTGTGGGACAGCATCCAGCTGGTACAGGCAATTCTTGAAGATCCTCTGAAATACGTCGAACAGCTTGGCGCCGAAGCGGCCAAGTTGGCGGATTTGGCCGCCAACGCCCCCAAGGTCATGGAACAGGCGATGTTGCTCGCCAGTGATGAAGCGGCGCTGTTCCTGCTGGTGCGCACGGCGATGATCTGGTTGGACGCATTGCCGCCCAGTGAGATTGCGCAAGTGGCGGCTGGGTTTGTGGTGTCGTTGCTGATTGACCTGGTGATGGGTGCGGTGCTGACCATCGCATTGCCGGCGGCAGCTGTGGCGTATTTGAGCCTGCGGCTGGCCAGGTATGGCGCACAAATTGTTAAGGCGGCTGTGGGTTTCGTTCAGGGCGTGCTGGCGATTCTGACGAAGTTCATGCTGGCGGTGGATCGCTACAAGGCGGTAGCGGTTCGCGGCGTGGTCGGTGGGCTCAAGCAAGGCACGCTGCAGATGCGCTGGCGGGCGCGGCAGAACGCGGTGCTGAAGCAAAAAGAGCACGTGGATGATGTGTCTCGTTCGGGGAAAAACCCTGCGGGGGATGCTGCCGCGTCTTCGGACAAGACCGTCACCAACGGCTGCCCGGTGTCGATGGTTACCGGGGAGGAATTGCTGACCCTCACCGATGGGACGCTGGACGGGATCTTGCCGTTTGAGTGGACCCGGTTGTATCGCACCAGTGCGGTGGAAGTGGATGGTGGGCTGGGGTTTGGCTGGAGTCATTCGCTGGCGCATCGGCTTGATGTGTCGGGCGATTCGGTGGTGTGGACGGACCATGAGAATCGCATTACTTCGTTTCCACTGCCGACTATTGCTCGGCCTGCAATCACCAATAGTTTGGCCGAAGCGGCGATCTATTTAGGCGCTTCGCCGGATGAATTAGTGCTGGCCCAGGCGTCGCGGTTTTATCACTTTCGCGACGGGGTGTTGGTCTCAATCAGTGATGCGTACGACAACCGGCTGCGGATTTCTCGGGATTTTCTGGGGCGCATTGAGCGGCTGGATAACGGTGCGGGTTGTGCGCTGCTCTTGCGCTATGCGTCGGGCCGCATCGTGGCGGTGGATTACCAGGTTCAGCGCGCCAAGGGGCATGAACCCTACGTCTGGGTGACCGAGCAGAACGTTGTTGCCTACGCCTATGACGACGCTGGACGGCTGGTCTCGGCGACCAATGCCGTCGGCGAAAGCGAGGTGTATCGGTACGACGAGCAGCACGTGATTCTTGAGCGTGGCTTGGCCGGTGGGGCGAGTTTCTTTTGGGCGTGGGAACGGGCTGGCAAGGCTGCGCGATGTGTCCGGCATTGGGCCAGTTTTTCGCAGATGGACACGCGCTATGCCTGGGGGGACGACGGCCGTGTCACGGTGCATAACGCTGATGGCAGCCAGGAAGTGTATGTCCACGATCAGCGTGCGCGCTTGGTGCAGCGGATTGATCCGGACGGTGCTTCGCATTTCAAATCCTACGATGACAAAGGTCGGCTGACCGTCGAGCAAGATCCGCTGGGGGCGGTGACGGCGTATCAGTACGACGAAGCCGGACGTTTGGTCGCGCTGTTTCCAGGGGATGACGAGCCGACGTCCTACGAGCATGACAATGGCTTCGTACGCGTGGTGCGGCGGGGTCTGGCGGTCTGGAAGTACGAGCGCAATGACCAGGGCGATGTCATTCGTAAGATCGATCCCGACGGCCATGTCACGGACTACAGCTACGACCCATACGGACAACTGGTTGGGGTTTGGTACCCGGATCACAGTTGTCAGCGGCTGGTGTGGAATGAGCGCGGGCAACTGCTGGAGCAGACGCTACCCAATGGCGGTGTGCGGCGCTTTCGCTATGACGATCTTGGGCGGCAGGTGGCCCGTGAGGATGAGCATGGCGCGCTGACCCAGTATCAATGGGACAGCGTCGGTCGGTTGGTTCGCGTGGTGCTGCCCGGTGGGGCGTATCGGGAATACAGCTACAACCCCTACGGAAAAATCACCGCCGAGCGCGATGAGCTCGGCCACGTCACCCGCTACGAATACGCCGACGGCCTGCACCTGATCAGCCGCCGCCTCAACGCCGATGGCACCCAGGTCCACTACCGCTACGACAACGCCCGATTACTGCTGACCGAAATCGAAAACGAAGCCGGTGAGACCTACCGACTTACCTATCACCCCAACGGCCTGATCCAACAGGAAATCGGGTTTGATGGGCAGCGTACGGCTTATGCCTACGACCTCAACGGCAACCTGCAGGAAAAGACCGAACACGGCGACGATGGCAGTCAGCTCGTTACTCGTTACGAGCGAGACCACGCCGGCCGCCTCGTACGAAAAACCCTGCCCGACGGTAACCTTGTTGAATATGCCTACGACCGCCAGGGCAACCTCCTCAGCGTCGACGACGGCCACTGGGCGCTAGCCTACGAGTACGACCCACAAAACCGTCTCACCGCCGAACACCAAGGCTGGGGCACCTTGCGCTACGGCTACGACGCGTGCGGTCAGCTTCAAAAGCTGCGCCTGCCCGACAACAATCGACTGGTTTTTAATCATGCCAAAGGCGGCCACCTCGCCACCGTCGAGTTAAACGGCACACTGCTGACCTCTCATCTATTCAAGGCCGGCCAAGAACACCAACGCCAACAGGGCCAGCTCCTCAGCCACTACCACTACGACGAACAACACCGCCTGCACGCCCACACCGTCGCGCAACAGGACACCCACCTTTACCAGCGCCACTACGACTACGACAAAACCGGCAACCTCACCCGTTTAGTCGACAGCCGCAAAGGCGAACACCACTACCACTACGACCCCCTCGCCCGCCTCACCCGCGCCGACCATACGCAAGCCCCGCACGAACGCTTCGCCCACGACCCGGCCGGCAACCTGCTCATGCAAGACCGCCCCGGCCCCGACATCGTCGCCGGCAACCGCCTGATGATCCAGGGCGACCGCCACTACGACTACGACGCCTTCGGCAACCTGATCCGTGAACGCCGCGGCAAAGACCATCAACTCGTCACCGAGTATCGCTACGACTGCCAGCATCGGCTGATCGGCCTCACCCAGCCCGACGGCCAAACCGCCAGCTATCGCTATGACCCGTTTGGGCGACGCATCAGCAAAACCGTCGACAACATCACCACGGAGTTTTTCTGGCAAGGCGACAAGCTGATTGCCGAACACCATGCGGACCGCCATCGCAGCTATCTCTACGAACCCGATAGTTTTAGGCCACTCGCCCTGCTGGAAGGCTTCGGCCCACAAGACACCAAAGCCTTCCACTACCAACTCGACCACCTCGGCACACCGCAGGAACTCACCGCCCCCGACGGTGAAATCGTCTGGTCCGCGCACTACCGCGCCTACGGCGAAATCACCCGGCTCGACATCGGAACAGTCGACAACCCACTGCGTTTTCAGGGTCAGTACTTCGATCAGGAAAGCGGGCTGCACTACAACCGTCATCGCTACTACAATCCGGACGTTGGTCGTTACCTGACGCCGGATCCGGTGAAGTTGGCGGGTGGGATTAATGGGTACCAGTACGCGCCCAATCCTACGGGATGGGTAGATCCCATAGGACTTTCCTGCGCACGCGGTGATTGTCCGGACCAACGAAATAAGTCAAAAAAAATACACGAGGATGCCCCGCCTGACGCAGGAGGTGCAATTCACTCATCCACTTATGAACAAGCTTTAAACAAAGCTCTTGAATGGTTATTAGAAAATGACTTCCGAGCAGAAAAGCCAAAACTAGGAAAATTCGGAAAAAGAAAAGGGGAGCCCGTAGGAATGCAAACTTCCGACAACAAAACTGGCTATCGCGTCGAACACGACGCAAAGAGTGGCGCACATATAAATGTATGGACCCATAGGAAAAATGGTCCACACTTTACGTTTGAAGCAAAAGAAAAAACGGTACTCAAAATAACGGAAAGGTTCGCAAAAAAATGAGTTATCTTGACGAAGAAATCATTGAAGACTTTAAAAAAATCAATAAAAAAATCATCATTTTAAGCGACTCAAAACATGACTTAATTGCAAAAAAAATAAATGATAATATTCCATTTTCCGTGAGCAATATTGCTTGGAACTTGTTGAAAGACGCCATCTATCTCGGTGCATCAACATCACAGATGTCAATGGATGCACTTTCAGAAAAAATCAAGCTCATCACTGAAGGCGACGTCATCATTTTAGGTGATTCCACCGACAACGCCTATTTAATTGACATCAAAGACCTTTCCCCAGCGCTAAAGATATTTTCGACGATCCCCCAGCACACATACATAGCCCAAGAAAGATTGGACTGGATAGCATGTATATCTTTTGAGGGATACATTTATTTTTCGAAGCTATGAACCGAAGAACCAAAAACCAACAACACACTTAATCACAGAAAGGGGACCACAGAAAGGGGACAGAACTGAATGGCACTTACTTAACCTTCTTCGGATGTCCATTTTTCCTGACCTCGGCCC
>NZ_JBMDIS010000112.1:0-16964 GCF_057808775.1 Pseudomonas sp. FG86
CCGCTGTAAGAGCGGAACCATAGGTGGCCGTTACCGCAGCAACGGATATGTACCCCAACCCGCCAGCCACCGTTCCCGCAGCAACGGATATGCCCACGCCCACCCCACAAAAGGGCCAACCCCATGAGCCTTCTGCCCTACGCCTGGGCCAAATCCCAACGCATCCTCCTGCGCCCCAGCGAGCAGGGCATGCTGCTGACCGTCTGCCCCTCAACCCCCGGCTGGTCCATCAGCGAAGTCCATCGCCAGTTCGGCCAGGCCCGCCTCGAGCAGGTGCGCGATGACGAACTCGACGGCCTGCTCGCCAGCGCCTATGCCGATACAGGCAGCGCCGCCGCTGTGGTCGGCGCTGCCGAAAACGAAGTCGACCTCGACCGCCTGATGCAGGACATGCCCGAGATCACCGACCTGCTCGATACCCAGGACGGTGCGCCGGTGATCCGCATGATCAACGCCTTGCTGACCCAGGCCGCGCGGGACGAGGCCAGTGATATTCATATCGAGCCGTATGAAACCCATTCCGTGGTGCGCTACCGCGTCGACGGCACCCTGCGTGACGTGGTGTCGCCGCGCAAGGCGTTGCATGGTGCGTTGGTGTCGCGCATCAAGATCATGGCCCAGCTCGACATCGCCGAAAAACGCTTGCCACAGGACGGCCGTATTGCCCTGCGCGTGGCCGGGCGGCCGATTGATATTCGTGTGTCGACCGTGCCCACCGGGCATGGCGAACGCGTTGTGATGCGCTTGCTGGACAAGCAGGCCGGGCGTCTGCAATTGGAGACCCTGGGCATGGAGCCGCAGTTGCTCGCGCGCCTCGACACCTTGATTCGCCAGCCCCACGGCATTGTGTTGGTCACCGGGCCCACCGGCAGCGGCAAGACCACCAGCCTCTACGCGGCCCTGGCGCGGCTGGATGCGAGCACCAGCAATATCCTCACCGTGGAAGACCCGGTGGAGTACGACCTGCCGGGCATCAGCCAGATCCAGGTCAACGCCAAGATCGACATGACCTTCGGCCTCGCGCTGCGGGCGATCCTGCGCCAGGACCCGGACATCATCATGATCGGCGAAATCCGCGACCTGGAGACCGCCCAAATCGCCGTGCAGGCCTCGCTCACCGGCCACCTGGTGCTCGCCACCTTGCACACTAACGACGCGGTGTCGGCGGTCAACCGCCTGATCGACATGGGCGTCGAACCGTTTTTGCTGGCCTCGTCACTGCTGGGCGTCTTGGCCCAGCGCCTGGTGCGGCGCCTGTGCCCGCATTGCAAGCAGGAAGACCCCGCCGCGCCCGGCACCTGGCGCCCGGTGGGCTGCGCGCAGTGCAACCAGATCGGCTACAGCGGGCGTACCGGCATTCATGAATTGTTTTGCGTCGACGACGATATCCGCAGCCTGATCCACCAAGGCGCCGGCGAGCAGGATTTGCGCGTGGCCGCACGCCGTGCGGGGATGTTCAGCATGCGTGAAGACGGCGAGCGTTGGGTGCGCAGCGGCGCCACCGCACCGGAAGAAATCCTGCGCGTGACACGGGACGCCTGATGAATCGCTATCGTTATGAAGCCGCCGATGCCAGCGGCAAAGTCGAGGCCGGGCACCTGGAGGCCGACAGCCAGAGCGGCGCGTTTGCCGTGCTGCGCAGCCGTGGCCTGACCGCGCTGCGGGTGCAGGTCGAAGGCAGTCAGCAAAGCGCCGCCGGCAGCAGCCTGTTCAGCGCCAAACTGTCGGACAACGACCTGGCCTGGGCCACGCGGCAACTGGCGAGCCTGCTCGGCGCCAGCCTGCCGTTGGAGGCGGCGCTGAGCGCCACGGTGGAGCAGGCCGAGAAAAAGCACATTGCCCAGACCCTGGCCGCTGTGCGTGCCGATGTACGCGGCGGCATGCGGTTGGCGGATGCCTTGGCGGCACGGCCACGGGACTTTCCGTCGATCTACCGCGCACTGATCGCGGCGGGGGAGGAGTCCGGTGACCTGGCCCAGGTGATGGAACGCCTGGCCGACTACATCGAAGAGCGCAACAACCTGCGCGGCAAGATCCTCACTGCGTTCATCTACCCCGGTGTGGTGGGGCTGGTGTCGATCGGCATCGTGATTTTCCTGCTCAGCTACGTGGTGCCGCAGGTGGTCAGTGCGTTTTCCCAGGCGCGCCAGGACCTGCCGGGGCTGACCCTGGCGATGCTCAACGCCAGCGACTTTATCCGCGCCTGGGGCTGGCTGTGTTTCGGCGCCATCGTTGGTGGTTTCTGGGGCTGGCGCCTGTACCTGCGCGACCCGGTGGCGCGGTTGAACTGGCACAGCCGGGTGCTGCGCCTGCCGTTGATCGGGCGCTTCGTGTTGGGCCTGAACACCGCGCGATTTGCCTCGACCCTGGCGATCCTCGGCGGTGCCGGCGTGCCGCTATTGCGCGCGCTGGAAGCGGCGCGGCAAACCCTGTCCAACGAGCGCCTCAGCCAGTGCGTCAACGATGCCACGGCCAAGGTGCGCGAAGGCGTCAACCTGGCCCCTGCACTGGCGGTGGAAAAAGTCTTCCCGCCGGTGCTGATCCACCTGATCGCCAGCGGCGAAAAAACCGGCTCGCTGCCGCCGATGCTCGAACGCGCCGCGCAGACCCTGTCGCGGGACATCGAACGGCGTGCCATGGGCATGACCGCGTTGCTGGAGCCGTTGATGATCGTAGTAATGGGCGCGGTGGTGCTGGTGATCGTGATGGCGGTGCTGTTGCCGATCATCGAGATCAACCAACTGGTGACCTGACTCCACGCGGTCAAAAATGTGGGAGGGGCGGTGCGACGATTCGACTTGCCCCCGATTGCGGTGTGTCAGCAACAACTGAGGTGACTGACCCACCGCTATCGCCGGCCCTCAACCTCGGGTTCCTCATTCCGTCACATCCACCCCCCCTCGCCACAGCCCACGCCGCCTTGACGAAACCCATGCTGAAACCGCGCTGTCACCTGCCGCCAAACCGCTCAAAAGCATGACCAAAACACCCGAGAATCTTTTTAAAAATCAAGCCCTTCCTCCCGAGGTTTTTTCGTTTTGCTGTCATCGGAAGCTGCCAAATTCCTAACCCATGGCCTCACCCCTCGCCACCCCCGACACACGGCTTGGGACCGAAGCCATGGCGTCATGCAAGAGCCATCTACCCCAAACGTACAAACACGATGAAAGGAGATTCTTCATGTTTAAGCGCAACGTTCTCGCGGTATCCATGACCCTCGCTGCACTGTGCTCGGCACAGGCTGCAATGGCTGACATCAACGGCGGTGGTGCGACCCTGCCACAGAAGCTGTACCAGACCTCTGGTGTGCTGACTGCCGGTTTCGCCCCTTACATTGGTGTGGGCAGCGGGAATGGCAAGGCAGCCTTCTTGACCAACGATTACACCAAGTTCGTGGCCGGCGTGAGCAACAAGAACGTGCACTGGGCCGGAAGCGATTCGAAGTTGAGCTCGACTGAACTGTCGACCTACGCAACCAACAAACAACCTACCTGGGGCAAATTGATCCAGGTGCCTTCGGTAGCCACTTCGGTTGCCATTCCTTTCCGCAAGAGCGGTGCCAACGCGGTGGACCTGAGCGTCAGAGAGCTGTGTGGTGTGTTCTCCGGCCGTATCACCAACTGGAGCGGGATTTCGGGCGCTGGCCGTACTGGCCCGATCACGGTTGTCTATCGCAGCGAGAGCAGCGGTACCACCGAGCTGTTCACGCGTTTCCTTAACGCCAAGTGCGCCGAGACCGGCACTTTCAACATCACCACCACCTTCGGCACCAGCTACACCGGTGGCCTGCCTGCCGGCGCTGTTGCCGCCACTGGCAGCCAGGGCGTGATGGATGCCTTGAACGATACTTCTGTCGCTGAAGGCCGCATCACCTACATGAGCCCTGACTTCGCTGCGTCTACGCTGGCCGGTCTGGACGACGCCACCAAAGTCGCTCGTGTTGGCAAGGACGTAGCCAACGGCATCCAAGGTGTTTCGCCGGCTCCGAGCAATGTTTCCGACGCCATTGCTCAGGTTCTGCCACCTAACGACCCGAGCGCTCCGCTCGATGTCACCAACCCGGACAACTGGGTTCCAGTGTTCGGTAAAACAGGCGTGGCCGGTGTCCAGCCGTACCCGGATTCGGGCTACCCAATCCTCGGCTTCACCAACCTGATCTTCAGCCAGTGCTACGCCGACGCTACCCAGACCAGCCAAGTGCGTGCCTTCTTCACCAAGCACTTTGGCGACACCAACAACAACGACGACGCCATCACGGCCAACCGTTTCGTACCGCTGCCAGCTAACTGGAAAACCGCCATCACCGATAACTTCGTGACGGCAAGCAGCGCGTTGAGCATCGGCAAAACCAACGTCTGCAACGGTATCGGTCGTCCGCTGTAACCCAAGCTTTCAACGACCCGCAACACCTGATCAGCAACGGCCTGTGCCGTTGCTGATTTTTTGCATTGCGATTTCTTCTGTAGGAGCGAGCTTGCTCGCGAAGGTCGTCAACGATGACGCGGGCTTGCTGAATGCCTGCGGCGTCCTCGCGTTTTTCGCGAGCAAGCTCGCTCCTACAGAAACTGTGCGTCGTCCTTATCGGGCCGTTACCAGTCCTTTATGAACTTTGCATGACAGAAGTTCAGTCGCGCCCCCCGCCAACCGCCTAACCCTCATACACAAGCCTGTCTTGCCCCTGGGCGCCAATAAAGAAGGAAAATTCCCGATGGTCCGCTGCAAATCACCGGTCAACCTGAAAGCCCAAGAAACCGTGCTGCGTCTCAAGCCGTTGGCCCGGGCCATCGCCTTGTTGATGGTGGCGGGCAATGCCCACGCGGCCACGGCGTTCAGTTCCAGTTGGTTTGCCGACAAGGGCGCGACTCAGGCGGCGACGGCGGCGCGGATCAGTGCCGGGCAGGTGCCGGGGGTTCCAACGCTGAACCAGCAGGCGCAGGTCAACCAGCAGATGGCGCGCTCGATCAGCAACTTGAATACCAGTGTCGCGGCGATTGCAGCGCAGCAGGCGGCGCAAGCGGCAGGGCGCCAGGCGGCGTTTGGCCAGGTGTCGACGATTCCCGATGGCCTGGGCAAGGGCGGCCTGCAAGTTGACAACAGCCTGACCCAGGGCTGGACCAACGCCAAGGGCCCGACCCAGAGCCAATCCGGCGGCAAAACCACGGTGAGCATCGAACAGACGGCTGACAAGGCGATCCTCAATTGGGAGACCTTCAACGTCGGGCGCAACACCACCGTGGATTTCCAACAGCAGTCCAGCTGGGCCGTGCTCAACCGCGTCAACGATCCCGACGCGCGGCCCAGCGAGATCCAGGGCCAGATCAATGGCGCCGGCACGGTGATGATCGTGAACCGCAACGGTGTGGTCTTCAATGGTACCAGCCAGGTCAACGTGCGCAATCTCGTGGCCGCCGCTGCGACCATCACTGATGAGCAGTTCACCCAGCGCGGTATTTACGTGGATGGCACCGGCACCCAGCCGACCTTCACCGACGCAGCGGGCAAGGTCCAGGTACAGCGCGGTGCCGTGATCCAGACCCATAACCCGGCGACCTCCACCGATTCGGGCGGTTATGCCTTGCTGCTCGGTTCAGAGGTCGAAAACGCCGGCACCATCAGCACCGCCAAGGGGCAGACCACCCTGGCGGCCGGTGACAGTTTTTACATCCGCAAGGGGGTCGGCACCACCGGCAACGATCGTTCCACCACCCGTGGCAATGAAGTGGCGACCAGCCTTAACACTGGCAGCAGTGCCGGCAAGGTCAGCAACAGCGGTTTGATCATGGCCTCCACCGGCGATATCACCCTGACCGGGCACCAGGTGCAGCAAAACGGCGTGGCCCTGGCCAGCACCTCGGTGGACACCCGTGGCACCGTCCATTTACTCAACGCCGCCACCGACACCACCGGCAGTGTGACCCTGGGCGAGGGCAGCACCACCGCGATCCTGTTGGACAGCAGTGGCAGCACTGCGCTGAACAGCCAGCAAAGCAATGGCCTGACCAAGCTCGACGGCACCCCCGCCAACCTGATCACCGGTCTGTTCAACAACCTCAGCGCCGTGGCCGATCGCACCGACCAATCGCGTATCGAGATCGTCAGCGGCGGCACCGTGGACTTCCAGAAAGGCTCGATCACCCTGGCCACCGGTGGCCAGGTCGCGGTCAGCGCGACCGGGCGCAGCCTGGTGCGCGATGGGGCGATGATCGACGTGTCCGGTGCGGTGGGCGTCAAGGTGTCGATGGAAGCCAACAACATCAAGATCAACGTGCAGGGCAACGAGCAGCGCGATGCGCCGGTCAACCGTGACAGCGGGCAGTTGATCAACAACGATGTGTGGGTCGACCTGCGCGAGCTGGTGTTTGTGCCTGCCGGCACCAACGGCTATGCGACGGATCGCTGGTACACCGCCGGCGGCTTGCTGGAAGTCGGCGGCTACCTCGGCACCCAGGGCCACTCGGTGGGTGAGTGGATGGCCCAGGGCGGTACCGTGACCTTTACCGGCAAGGACGTGGTGACCCAAAAGGGCGCGCAGATCAACCTGTCGGGTGGCACCGTGGATGTGCAGGCCGGTTATATCCAACAGACCTGGCTCAAGGGCCCCGATGGGCGCTTGTATGAAGTGTCCAGGGCGCCGGGCGACATTCTCTATTCCGGCTTCTACAAGGGGTTTGAAGACACCAGTAAACGCTGGGGCCAGACCGAGTATTACTACAACCCCATGATCGCCAAGCAACGCCGTTACGAGTCGGGTTACACCGTGGGCCGCGATGCCGGCAAGCTGGTGGTCGGAACCACCAGCGCGGTGCTGGAAGGGCAACTGATCAGTGACGTCTTCCAGGGCGATCGCCAGACCCAGGCGCCAAACCTCAACCTCGACGGTTACCAGCAGTCGCAGAAGGCCATGGCCCAACGGGCGCAGTTGATCATTGGCGGGTACACGCCGGTCTATAACAAGACCACCGGCACCCTGCGCTATGCCCTGAACGGCACTGCCGCCGAAGTGCTGATTGACAGCAACACCCAAAAGATCGCCGAGGGCCTGGACCTCAGCACCGCACTGCCGGCGGATCGCCAAGGCAAGCTGGTGCTCGACAGCGATCAGCTCAATGGCTACTCACTGAGCGCGATCAAAGTCGGTGCCACGCAGCAGATCACCGTCAACGGTGCGCTCACGGTGGCGGACGGCGGCGATATCACCTTGTTCGGGCCAGGGGTCAACCTCAACGCCAACCTCACGGCCCATGGCGGCAGCATCAACGCCGGTAACATTCTCAGCCAGGTCGACCCGCTTAAAGCCGGGGCTGTGGGTGACACGATCCTGGCGGGGGGCGGTATTGTCGACGTCGCCGGCGGGGTCAGGCTGGACACCACCGGGCGCTGGAACAACCTGCTGCTGGACCCAGCCAATACCGCCGGTGTGGCCTATGTGAACGGCGGCAAGGTGTCGCTGCGTAGCACCGCGAATGTCAACCTGGCGACGGGCAGTGTGGTGGACGTGGCTTCCGGTGGCACGCTGGGTGTGAATGGCACCCTCACTGGCGGCAAGGGCGGTGACGTGACCCTGGCGGCCCTTGGCACTTTGGCGCTGGACGGCGAGATTCGTGGCTATGGCGTCAGCGGCGGCGGCACCCTGGCGTTGCAGGCGCGCCAGGTGCAGATAGGCGACAGCGCCACGGCGCCGGCCGCCGACACCTTGCAACTGGCCGGCGACTTCTTCAATAAGGGCTTCTCGGCCTATGACATTACCGGCAATGAAGGGCTGCTTGTCACCGATGGCACCCAGGTGGATGTCACTACGCCGGTCTACCGTTTGGGCGAACAGACATCCGGCGTTTCGAGCGGCAGCGACCCGGCCGCTGCCCTTGAGCGCTGGACGCCAGCGTTGTACCAGGAAAACCCGACCCAAGGCGTATTGAACCAGCGCCTGGGTGCCAGCTTGAGCTTGACCGCGGGTCATCGGGACTCCACTGCGGCCGACCTGGCCACCACGACCCTGACCGTAGGCCAAGGCGCGGTGATCAATGTCGACCCCGGCCAGGGCATCAACCTGCGCAGCGTCGGCCAGCTGACGATGAACGGTACTCTCAATGCCTGGGGCGGGAGCGTCAGCCTCGGCGGCCTGACGGTGGGCAGCTCCGAAGCGACGAATGCCGTTGGCCATGGCCGCTCGATCTGGGTGGGCGAGAACGCGCTGATCGACGTGGCGTCGCGGGCGGTTACGGCGGTGAACAACCGTGGGGGGGTCTACGGTCAGGTGCGCAGTGGCGGCAAGATCAGCATCGGCGGCGATATCGACCTGGCGACCGGCATTGCCAAGGCCAGCGACCTGTTTGTGGTGGTGCGCAAGGGCGCGCGCCTGGATGCTTCGGGTGCCCAGGCGGCGCTGGACATTCCAGGCCAGGGCCGGGTGTTGGTCGCGAGCAAGGGCGGCAGCATCAGCTTGGCCTCCAACAATGGCCTGTACCTGGACGGCAGCGTTGTCGCCCGGGCCGGTGGTGCGGGGGCGGCGGGCGGTAGTTTGTCGCTGGCGCTGGAAAGCCCGTATTACGCCAAGAGCACGGTCACCGACAGGGTGCTCAATGTGCGCGAGCTGGTGATCAGTCAAGTCCATCAAGACAGCCTCTTACCGGGTACCGCCGATGCCGCGGCTGCGAGCCTGGAATACGGTCATGGCCGCCTTGGGGTGGATCAGGTCAGCGCTGGTGGTTTTGACAACCTGGCTTTGCTCAGCAACGGCCTGTTGAGTTTTGACGGCGACGTGGCGTTGAACATGGGCCAGAGCCTGCGCCTGTACAGCGGCGCCATGGGCCTGACTGAAAACGCTGCCGCTAATGCCCGTATCAACCTGTCGGCGCCTTACCTGTTGTTGGCGGGCATCCTTGCGCCGCTGGATCCCACAAAGGACCAATACCTGCATCCGGTGTTGACCTCAGGCATGTCGCGACGCGCCAGTCAGGCGGTATTCAACGCCGGTGGCAACCTGATCGATGTGCGCGGCAATGTGCTGATGGGCAACAAGAGTGATCTGACGCTGGCCGATGGCAGCCTGGTGACTGTCGACCGTCGCGGTTTCGACGATGTACAACTGACGAGCCAGGGCGACCTGCGCTTCTTGGCCGGTGCCGATGCAAACGTGATTGCCCAGGGCATCAGCACACAACTGATGACCCGGGGGGACATGACCCTGAGTGCCGCACAGCTGTACCCCGCGACCGAAGTCGGGGCGCGGGTGATCGCCGGTTACCTGGACGGTCTCACCAACAATGGCACCGGCTTCAACTACGACCCGACGCGTACCTTGACCATTGCACGCACCGGTGACAGCCAGAGCGCCATGCCGTATTCGGCGTTCGGTCGCCTGCAATTGGGTGGCCCTACCATCAAGCAGGGCGGGGTGATACGCGCGCCCCTGGGGCTGATCGAAATTGGCAGCCTGGGCTCCAGTCGTGTCGAATTGCTGCCCGGCAGCCTTACCTCGGTGAGTGGCAAGGGGTTGGTGCTGCCCTATGGCGGCACGGTGGATGGGCAGGTTTATAAGTACAACGGCAAGACGGTGACGTTCATCGGCCAAGGAGGCTCAGCCCTCAACGGCACCCTTAATGTCGGCATGACGTTGGGCGGTGAGTCGGTGTTGGTGCGGCCTGGTGCTACCGTTGATCTGTCCGGCGGTGGCGAGCTGCTCGGGGCCGGGTTCATTTCCGGGCGCGGCGGCTCCACGGATGCGCGCTACAACCCGTTGGTGCAGTTCGGCGCAAATGGTGGCTTTGTGTTGCCGGGGCTGGGCACTAACCCGGTCTATGCGATTGTGCCCGGCGCGCAACCGGGCTACGCCCCGGTAGCACCGGAGGGTGGGGCCGTCGAGCCGCTTGTGGGCCAGCAGATCACGATCGGTGCTGGTGTGCCGGGGCTGGCAGCGGGCACTTATACGCTGATGCCGTCCACCTATGCCCTGATGCCGGGGGCGTTCAGGGTGGAAATCAACGGCCTGGCCGGCCTTGGCAGTCAAGGGGCAGCCCAACTGATGGGCAACGGCTCATGGTCCACTGCCGGGCAGCTGTCCATCGCCAACACCGGCATCAGCGACAGCATCGCGAGCCAAGTGATCCTGACCTCCGCCGATACCTTGCGCCGTTACTCCCAGTACAACGAAACCAGCTACGCGCAATTTGCCATAGCCGATGCCGCGCGGCTCGGTGTCCCACGGGCATTGCTGCCTGTGGATGCGAAGACCTTACAACTGGCCTTGCGCCTGGGGGCCGGGGCGGATGCTTTTTCGTTCCAGGGCAATGGTCGCTTCGAGGCCGCTGAAGGGGGGTACGGGGGTACCGTTGCGCTGATGAACGTAGACCACAGCGGTCTAGGCAACGACCTCGAAATCGTGGCTTCCGGCCGGGGCGCCACCAGTGGTTTCAACGGTATCACCGTGGATGCCGACAGCTTGAATTCGCTGGGTGCCGCGCGCCTGATGATCGGGGGGACGACAGTGGTCAACTACGGCCAGGCGGGCAACTACATAACCCTTGCCAACGGCACCACTGGCGCTCTCGTCTTGCGAGAGGGCGCGAGCCTGGCGGCGTCGGAAGTGTTCCTGGTGGCTTCCACCGGTTCCATCGTGGTGGAGCAGGGGGCGTCCATCAATACTATCGGGCGTGGCAAGGCCAGTTATGACGCGCGTGACGGTTTCATCTACAACCTGGCCAACACACTGGCGGTTTCCAACGGTTTGCTCAATGTGGTCGCAGCGGCGCAACCGGATGTCGGCCGCGGCATCCAGTTGGGGGTATGCAACAACGCGCCGTGCACTGGGCAGACCGCCCTGTACTCCGAAGGCAGCATTGTCGCCTTGACCGACAGCACCCTGCAGATGGGCGATCAGGTGCGTTATGGCACCCGTCACCTCAACCTGGGGCTGACCAGCATCAACGTTGGCAGCCCGCAAGCGCTGGCCGACGCCGCGGCGGGGAATCGCTTGCCAGCGGGCCTGACCCTCACCCAGCAAGTGCTCGACCGCCTGCTGCGCGGCGACACTCAATTTGGCGCTCCGGCCCTGGAGACCCTGCAACTGTCGGCGCGGGACAGCTTCAATTTCTACGGCTCCGCCACCCTCGACACCTACGATGCGGTGACCGGCAAGTCCCTGTTGAACAACCTGATGCTCTCCACCCCGGCGATCTACGGTTCCGGGGGCGCGAATGATGTGGCGACCATCCATACCGCCAACCTGATCTGGCAGGGCGCCGAGGCAGCCCCTGGCATGGTGGTGGCGGGTGGTGCGGGCACCGGCAGCGGGCGCCTGGATATCAACGCCGAACGCATCGTGTTCGGTTATGGCGAGTTTGCCCAAGCCAGCACCACTGCAACGTTGAAGCGCCTCGCCCTGGGCTTTGCCAATGTCAACCTGAATGCCAGCGACCGCATCACCGCCAACCACAAGGGCAGCCTTTCGGTGTACCAGAGCCAAGGTGCCTATGACGCGCTCAAGGGCTTTGCCTACAGTGGCGGCAACCTGAATATCCTCACGCCACTGATGACCGGCGAAGCCGGCTCGGTGAATAAGATCACCGCGGGTGGCGCCATCGACATCAGCGCATCGGCAGGCCCGGTGGGTAAAGTGGAAGGCCTGGGCGGCGAGCTGTCGCTGCAGGGCGACAGCCTTCGCCTGGCCAGCGCGGTGGTACTGCCCAGCGGCAAGGTCACCCTGGGCGCCCGTGGCGACGTGGTGCTGACCGACAACGCATCGGTTGATGTGTCCGGTCGCTCGATCGTTTTCAACGACCTGACCAAATACAGCGCGGGGGGCGACGTGGTGCTGGAGAGTCGCGCAGGCAATGTGCAGCAGGCCGCGGGCTCGACCATCGACTTGTCGGCGCAGTACAACCAGGCGGGCAAGCTACGCGCCGTGGCGGTGGGCGGCACGGCCGGCACCGTCGACCTGGCGGGCAAGATCCTTGCGGGTAGCAGCGGTTATTACGATGCCGGCGGCACCCTGGTGCCGTACCTGGCCGGCGCGGTGGAGGTCCAGGCCCAGCACCTGGGTGGCAGCGGCACCTTGAGTGACCAGTTCGCCGCCCTCAACCAGCGTCTCAACCAGGGCCAGGTCTTTGGCGCGCGCAGCTTCCAGCTCAAGCAGGGCGACCTGATCATCGGCGACGGAGTCAAGGCCAACACCGTGGATGTCTCGGTGGACAGCGGCACGTTGCGCGTGACTGGCCGGGTGGACGCCAGTGGCGAGCGCGTCGGCAGCATCAACCTGGCTGGCAAGAACGGCCTGACCCTGGACGGCACTGCGGTGCTCGACGCCCATGGCACGCAATTGCGCGTGGACAGCTACGGCAAGATCATTGATTCGCCGAACCGCGCCATCGTGGTCCTGGGTTCCGGCATCGGCCAACTGACCCTGGCCGATGGGGCGCGAATTGACCTGCGCCATGGTACCGAAGCCGCCACCGCCAATGACGGGCGCAACCGTGGCACGTTGGAACTGAATGCGCCGCGCCTGGGTGCCGATGACATCGCGATCGACGCCAGTGGACGCTTGACGATCCAGGGCGCGCGCTCGATCGCCCTCAATGGCATGGCCACCTATGATAATGCGCCGCTCGGGACCGGTACGACCGCCAGCGGCAGGCCGTATCAGGTCATCACCCAGAAATACCTGGATGACATACACGGTCTCAACACCACGTTCATCGATGCGGCGTTGAGTAACACCAACCTGGTACAGAACAAGCTGGCCGGTCTGAACAATGCGACCTACGGCGATACGTTCCACCTGCGTCCCGGCGTAGAAATCATCAGCAAAACCGCCGATGGCGACCTGGTGGTACAAGGCGACCTGGACCTGTCCGGCTATCGCTACGCCAGCCTGAAATCGCCTACCCGTGCGGTGACCGAGGCGGGCAGCCTGACGCTGCGCGCCGGTGGTAGCCTGAATATCTACGGCAGCATCAATGACGGCTTTGCAGTGCCTGCAGCGACGGCGGATGACAACGGCTGGGTACTGCGTGCGGGTCTCGATTACACCGGCGGCGCGGTGGTAATACCGCGCAACGGTGTGATTCTGGCGGACGGTACGACGTTCCCAGGTGGCACGACGCTTAACTTTGACCTGCCGATCAAAGCGCGGAGCCTGCCGGCTGGCACCCGGCTGCCGGTCGCAGTGACCCTCGCTGAGGAACTGGTGCTTCCGGCCGGCACGGTGCTGGCGGGCGCCGTGCGCGATGCGACAGGGAGTGTGCTGTACCCGGCAGGCACCCTGTTAAGCACAGCGGTGACCTTCCCGGCTGACAGTATCCTGGATGCCGGGAACGTGTTGGTCAGTCTGACCGAAGTCAAGCAGATGACCTGGCCTGCTGGCGTGCCGCTGCCCAGCGTAGCCTCCGTGACCCTCTTTGGCACCAAGGAACTGCCTCGTGGTGCGCGGTTGCCGGAGGGCGTCAACTTTAAATTTCCGGGGGCCGCAAAGTCGATACAGTTGCGAGTGCCGGACCCAAACTATCCGAACCGTCTATGGGCCGCAGCGCCCATGCTGCCTGAGGGCTCCCAGTCGTGGTCGATGCGCCTAGTGGGTGGGGCCGATACCCAGGCGGCCAACAGCCGGATGCTGCTGGCGCATCCACAGGCCGGTGCCGGTGATCTGCGCCTGGCCGACAGCCATTACGGTGTCTTCGGCCCGAGCAAGATAGTGGGCAGCAGCGCGCGTTTCAGCGTAATCCGCACCGGTACGGCGGACCTGGAATTGCTGGCCGCGGGTGATTTAAGCATGGAATCGCTCTTCGGCGTCTACACCGCCGGCAGTCCCACCGCTGCCAACGCCGGTAGCCCGCAAGGTGCCTGGTTCCCGGATGGGGGAGGTAATGTGTTGTTGAAGGTCGGTGGCAACCTGACCGGCAACATTACCAGCAAGGCGAGGTCCACTGGCGGGCGGCCGGTGACTACCGATGGTGAGGTGGATTCGGTCAACGTCGGCAATTGGCTCTGGCGTCAAGGCAATGGTTTGAGCGGCAGCCAGGCGCAACCCACCGCCTGGTGGATCAACTTTGGCTCCAAGGTGCCGTTAGCGGGGCTAGCGGATCGGATGGTGGGCTTTACCGGGTTCGGCACCCTGGGCGGCGGCAATCTGAATGTCGAGGTCGGTGGCGATGCGGGGATGCTCAAGCCTGTGGCGAACCTGGCTGGCAACATAAGCCCGCGCAGCACGGGCCTGGTCCTGGCGGTAGGCAGTACTGGGCGGGTCGCGGCCGATGGCAGCCTGCAACTCACCGGCGGCGGCGATCTGAACGTGCGGGTGGGTGGGGCGGTGAACCCCGGCAGCCAGACGGCGCTGGAGCATCTCAATGGCGCGGTGGTGGATCTGCGTGGGCATGTACAACTGACGGGTGGCGCCCTGGGTAGCCTGACGTTGCGTTATGGCAGCCAGCCTAAGGATCAGAGCCCCAGCGAAATCCGCGCCTACGATCCGACCCGCTCGACTTCTGCGGCCGCGACCGGTGGTTGGAGCCTGTTTCCGGGGGATGCGACCTTCAGCCTGGCCACCCGTGGTGACCTGGTGCTGCAGGACGTGGCCGACCCTGGCCGTGCACCGCAGATGAATATCCTGGCTTACGAGAATAATGGGGTCAGCGGTCTGGGGCAGAGCTGGTTCAGCCTGTGGACCAACCGCACAGCCATCGACTTGTTCTCGGCCGGTGGCAATCTCACGCCGTTGACCGATACCGCAGAGTCGGACATGGCAGCAGTGTATCCCGCGACATTACGTGCAGTCGCCGCCAATGGCAGCCTGTACTACGGCCGCGCTTCATCCTTCAACACAGCACCTTGGCCGGAGCTCAAGGCGCTGGTGTTGGCACCGTCGACCAACGGCCAGTTGCAACTGCTGGCGGGGGATTCGATCTACGGCGGTGACCTGACGATCAGCCGTTCCAGCGCGGCGCCGAATAGTTTGGCGAGCATCCTGCATCCGGCTTTCCAGGGCTTTATTAGCAGGCGCCCGGACGTGGGCAGCGGGAATGTCTCTATCGACGGCAATATTGCCCGCCTGGGCATCTCCTACCCGTTGTTTGCCTTCGGTCCCAACACCGCCAGTACGTCATGGGGTGATGCTCTGGAGCCTGCACGTTTCTATGCGCTGAGCGGCGATCTGCTCGCGGTCAACAGTGGGCGTGCGATCACCATTACCGGCTCGGATGACGCGCGTTTCGGGCAGACCTATTACGAGGGCGCTGGCGCGGTACGGATGCTGGCCGGGCGAGATATTGTCCGCAGCGGCACTCTCCTGAGCGGCGCCACGGGCGGGGACCCGACGACCGGTCAGTACACCTTTGCGGGCAACCTGTTCGTGCATAACGGCGCCAGCGACATTTCCATCGCCAGCGCCGGTCGCGACATCCTCTACAGCAGCTTCAATGTCGCCGGCCCCGGCACCCTGGAAGTGACCGCTGGGCGCAATATCCTGATGGACGACCAAGTGGCGATCACTAGCCTGGGGGCCGTGGCTCCTGGCGACACCCGGCCCGGCGCGAGCATCGTGATGCAAGCCGGCGCAGGCCCCAACGGCCCGGATTACCGCCGCTTTGTCGAGGCCTACCTGAACCCCGCTAACCTGGCCCAGCCAGGGGAGTCGATCCAGGGCGGCAAAATCGCCAAGACCTACGAAAACGAGCTGGTCTCCTGGCTGGCCGCACGCTTCGGTTTCGTCGGCAATAGCGAACAGGCGCGGACCTACTACGCCGCACTGCCGGTCGAACAACAGCGGGTTTTCGCCCGTGACGTGTACTTCGCCGAACTCAAGGCCGCCGGCCGCGAGTACAACCAGGACGGCAGCGTACGCCAGGGCAGCTATGTCCGTGGGCGTGCGGCGATTGCCAGGTTGTTCCCCGAGACCGACGTGGCCGGTAACCCGATCAGCTACAAAGGCAATATCACGATGTTCGGCGGCGCGGGTGTACACACCAACTTCGGTGGCTCGATCCAGATGCTCACCCCAGGCGGCAACCAGACCTTCGGCATCGAAGGCGCGGCGCCCCCGTCGACGGCGGGTGTGATCACCCAGGGCGCGGGGGATATCCAGTTGTACTCCCTGGGCAGCATCCTGCTCGGCCAGAGCCGCATCATGACCACCTTCGGCGGTTCGATCATGGCCTGGACCGCCCAGGGCGACATCAACGCCGGTCGCGGTTCCAAGACCACCGTGGTGTACACACCGCCCAAGCGCGTCTATGACAACTGGGGCAACGTGGGCCTGTCGCCATCGGTACCGAGCACCGGGGCGGGGATCGCCACGTTGAACCCGATCCCGGAAGTGCCGGCTGGGGACATCGACCTGATCGCGCCGCTGGGCACTATCGATGCGGGCGAGGCGGGCATTCGGGTGTCGGGCAACGTCAACATCGCCGCCTTGCGCGTGGTCAATGCGGCCAACATCCAGACCCAGGGCAAATCGTCCGGAGTGCCGGTGACGGCCACCGTCAACACCGGCGCCATGAGCTCGGCCAGCGCGGCGGGGGCGGCGGCGTCCCAGGCAGCGGAGGGTGCCGCACGCAGCCAGCAGGCGGCGGCCAAGCAGGGCAGGGCGTCGATCGTGACGGTGGAGGTACTGAGCTTTGGCTCCGAGCCGGTACAGCGCGAGCCGCAGGAACAGCAGAAAACCTCCGGCTACAACCCCAACAGCCCGGTGCAGGTACTGGGCGCCGGACCGTTGAGTGAACAGGCGCGTGCGCGCTTGACGGATGAAGAGCGCAAGCAGATCACCCTGTAAGGACTTAGAAAGGACCTCTCGATGTACCGTTTGGGGCGATCAATGATCGCCCCGTTTTTTTGGGGTTGTTGGCGCGGCGGCCTTCGAGCCGACCGGTGTTGTAGCTGGTGTACTCGGTAAAAATGTGGGAGGGGGCTTGCCCCCGATGAGGGTGTGTCAGTCACTTATTGGTTAACTGACCCGGCGCTATCGGGGGCAAGTCGAATCG
>NZ_JBMDIS010000113.1:0-16727 GCF_057808775.1 Pseudomonas sp. FG86
TTTAGATAGTCGTCGGCTCCCGAGCCGTCACGGGAGCAAGCTCCCTCGCCACAGGCTCAGGGCCACGCCAAAGTTGTGTAGATACCCATGGCCATCGGGGGCAAGCCCCCTCCCACAGGGGATCTTCACAGGTCATATCAGCTCATTCCACATCCAGAATCGGGCAAAACCCCCGGTTTATGGGGCTTCGCGCCGATCCCTGTCACAGAACCGTCATCCCCCACCCCTAGCTTGCCCTCCCAGTTGCCGGGCCACTTGCCTGGCGCCAACGGACTCTTGGGGAGGATTTCATGTACAAGCGCACCGGGCTCGTCAGCTTTACGCTTACTGCCTTGGCCCTGGCCATCGCCAGTGAACGGCTCAACGCGGCGGAAGCGGCCACCACCGAACACGTTGAAGTGGTCGGCCAGGCCGCGGCCATCGACAAGGCCCTCAAGGAGCAGCGTTCCTCCGACAGCATCAAGAGCGTGGTGCATGCCGACGGTGTAGCGCAGTTGCCCGACGAAAACGTTGCCGAAGCGGCGCAGCGCCTGCCGGGGATCAGCGTCGAACGTGACCAGGGCGAAGGGCGCTTTGTCAGCGTGCGCGGCCTGGGCCCGGACCTTAACAGCGTGACCATCAACGGTACCCTGGTGCCATCGCCCGAGAGCGAGCGGCGCGCCGTGGCCCTTGATGTGCTGCCCTCGGAACTGGTGCAGTCACTGTCGGTGATCAAGACCCTGACCCCAGACATGGACGCCAACTCCCTGGGCGGTACCGTCGATGTGAAGAGTCTCTCGGCCTTCGACCACAACGGCCTGTTCTACACCGGCAGCACCGAAGCCAGCTACGACAAGAATACCGGGCAGACCAGCCCGAAATTCTCCGGCGCCGCCAGTAACCGTTTCAGCCTCGGCGACGGCATCGACAACTTCGGCGTGGCGGCAGCGCTGAGCTGGCAACAGCGCGACTTCGGCTCGGACAACGTCGAAACCGGCGGCGCGTGGGACTTCAGCCGGGGCGCGCGACTTAACGAGTTCGAACAGCGTGACTACGACATCAGCCGCGAACGCGCCGGCGGTGGCCTGAACTTCGACTACAAGCCCGACGACCTCAGCAGCTACTACCTGCGCACCCTCTACAGCCGCTACAAAGACAGCGAAACCCGCAACTCCACCAGCATTGAATTTGCCGACCCCCAGGCCCCTGGCGAACTGGGCGATGCCGAGGGCAAGCGCAAGCTGAAGAACCGTGAAGAAACCCAGGAAATCCAGTCCTACGTGTTCGGCGGCGAACGCATGCTGGGCCTTTGGACCTTGAGCGGCCAGGCCGGTTACAGCCAGTCCAGCGAAGACAGCCCGGCGCATATCGCAGGCGCCACCTTCGACGGCGGCGACTTTGCCAACAGCGGTTTCTACGACAAGGACAAGCCCCGCCCGATCATCGGCAGCGGCTTCTACGACGCCAGCAACTTCACCCTCGACAAGGTCGACTGGGAAAAGCAGAACACCCGCGACACCGAGAAAAACCTGCGCCTGGACCTGGCCCGCGACTATGACCTGAGCGGTTACGCCTCCCAGGTCAAGTTCGGCGGCAAGGTCAGTCGACGAAACAAGGACAACGACCTTGAGGCCTGGGTCTATAAAGACTTCGACACCCTGGGCTACAGCGCCGACCAGCTCAACCTCACCCAATTCCAGAAGGGCAGCGTCGACTATCGCCTCGGCAACTACGGCCCAGGCATCAGCCCCGGCGCCATCAAGCAGCTGATTGGCAGCCTCAACCCGGCGGATTTCTACGACGAGACCGAATCGCGGGTCAACGATTTCACCATCCGCGAAGACATCAACGCCGGCTACCTGATGAACACCGTCGACATCGACGACTGGCGTTTTATCGCCGGCCTGCGTTACGAAGGTACTGAGTTCGAAGCCAAGGGTACCGGCGCCACCGACGGCCAGTTCACCGCCACCGAGACCAAGCGCCGTTATCACCACTGGCTGCCGGGCCTGCATGCGCGCTACCAGATCGACAAGCACACCCAGGTGCGCGCGGCCTGGACCAAATCGGTGGTGCGCCCGACCTTTGGCCAACTGGCACCGGGCTTTGTGATCGACGATGACGAAGCCACCTTCGGCAACCCGGACCTCAAGCCCCTGGAGTCGAGCAACCTGGACCTGGGCATCGAGCATTTCATGGGCCGCGCGGGGACCGTGTCGGCGTTCGTGTTCTACAAGGACATCAAGCATTTCGTCTACAACACCGACCTCGCCGGCACCGGTGCCTGGGCCAACTTCGCCGAGGCCCATACCTACGCCAACGGCGACAGCGCCAAGCTCTACGGCCTGGAACTGGCCTACTCACAGAAGTTCGACTGGCTGCCCGCACCGTGGAACGGTTTGCTGATCGGTGCCAACAGCACCTTCAGCCGGTCCAGCGCGGATATCGAAGGCTTCGACGCCGCCAGCGGTACGAATCGCAAGCGCACTATCAGCCTGCCCAACCAGTCGGACACCGTCGGCAACCTGATGCTCGGTTGGGAAGACGACACGCTCAGCCTGCGCCTGTCGGCCAACTACAAGTCGGCCTACCTGTATGAGCTGGCGTCGATCAACGACAAGGCCCACGACCTGCACGTCGACGCGCAGACTTTCGTCGATTTCAGCGCGCGTTACTCGCTGACCAAGAACCTGCAAGTCAGCTTCGAGGCCCAGAACCTCACCGACGAGTCGTACTTCGTCTACACCGGCAACCGCAGCTACAACGGCCAATACGAAGAGTACGGCCCGACCTACAAAGTGGGCCTGACCTTCACCCATTTTTGAATTCAACACATGCCCAATGTGGGAGGGGGCTTGCCCCCGATGGGCATAGGTATCTACACAACTTAGGCTCAACGCTGCCCCCCGGCAGACAGGGCTGTTGTGGCGAGCGGGCTTGCCCCGCGTTGGGCTGCGAAGCAGCCCCACTAAGATCACCGCGCTGTTTCAGATAGACCGCGGACTGAGGTTTTAGGGCTGCTGCGCAGCCCAACGCGGGGCAAGCCCGCTCGCCACAGGGAGAGTTCTCAAGGTCTGAAAGTTGCGTAGATACCCATGCCCCGATGGGGGAGTGTCAGTTGATGCATCTGTAGCTGACCCACTGCTATCGGGGGCAAGTCGAGTCGTCGCACCGCCCCTCCCACATTGGATCTCTATTGTTTTTGAAGGATTTGTTTGTTCATGAGACTTTCCAAGCTATACCTGCTGATCGCCCTGGCCACCGGCGGCAATGCGTTCGCCGCCGACATGGCGCTGACCCCTTGGGCACCCAGCCTCAAGGCCGAAGCCGTGGCCTTCCTGCCCAACGCCAGCGAGCGCGTGGCCGCCAGCACCCGTGACGGCCTGCAACTGCTCGACAGCAAAGGCGCCGAACTGGCGCGTTTCAAAGGCAACTTCAGCAGCCTCGACACCCGCGCCGCAGGCCCCCACGTGCTGGTCGCCAGCCTCGACAACGACCGCCAGCAGGCGCTGCTGATCAACCTGGACAGCGCCAGCAAAACCTGGGGCACGCCGGTCTACCTGCCGACCCGCGACTACCCGGTGAATGGCCTGTGCCTGTACCGCGATGCAGCAACCAACCTGTTTGTGTTCCTGGTGGGCGAGGAGGGCAAGGGCGAGCAATGGCTGGTGGGCAACGGCTCGACGTTGCTCGGTGAACCCCAGCGCGTACGCGGTTTGCCGCTGCCGCCGTCGGCGCAGTTCTGCCAGGCGGACGACGCTACCCAGCAGTTGGTGGTGAATGAAGAGAGTGTCGGCTGGTGGGCCTACCCGGCGCACCCGGAAGCCGATGTGAAACGCACCCCGGTGGCGCTGTTCGACAACCCCAAACGCGAAGCCGGGGCCATGGCGCTGGTACCCGGTGGCGTGGTCGCGCTGGACCCAAAGACCGCCCAGTTGCACCTGTTCCAGCAAGCCGGCGAGCGCTGGGTGGAGCAATCGAGCCTGAGCCTGCCGGGCCTGAAAGAGCCGGAACAACTGGCGATCAATGGCCGCCAACTGCTGGTGCGCGATGACGACAGCGGCGCGCTCTACCAGGCCAGGCTCGACTGGCAGGCCAAGCCCGTCGCGGTGGCGCCGCTGCTGCCGGAGGTCGCGGCCTTGCGCCAGAGCGACCCGGTTGGCCGCCAGGGCGATGCGGCGGATGACCCGGCGATCTGGATTCACCCCGAAACACCGGGCAAAAGCCGTGTGCTCGGCACCAACAAAAAGCAAGGCCTGCTCGCCTACGACCTCGACGGCAAGCTGTTGCAGGAACTGGCGGTGGGCCGCCTGAATAACGTCGATGTACGCCCCCGCTTCAAGCTCGGCCAGCAAACGGTCGACCTGGCCGTGGCGAGCAACCGCGATCACAACAGCCTGAGCCTGTTCAGCATCGACCGTCAGAGCGGCGAGCTGCGTGAAGCCGGTGAAGTGCCCACGCCGCTCAAGGAAATCTACGGCATTTGCCTGTTCCAGCCAGCCAGCGGCGAGATCTACGCAATCGCCAACGGCAAGGACGGCACCTTCCTGCAATACCGCCTCAGCGCGCCGGACGGCCGGGTGCAGGGCGAGCTGGTGCGCCAGTTCAAGGTCGACAGCCAACCCGAAGGCTGTGTGGCCGACGACCAGCGCCAGCGCCTGTTTATCGGTGAAGAAGATGTGGGCGTGTGGGCGGTGGATGCGCGTGCCGATCAACCGGCGACCTTGACCAGCGTGATCAAGGTCGGCCCACAGTTGCATGCGGATGTCGAAGGCCTGGCGCTGTACCAGAGCGATAAGCATGACTACCTGGTGATCTCGAGCCAAGGCAATGACAGCTACCTGGTGGTGGATGCCGAGCCGCCGTTTGCCGTGCATGGCGGCTTCCGCGTCGGCTTGAACGCCGCTGCCGGGATCGACGGCGCTTCGGAAACCGATGGCCTGGAAGTCACCGCCATCAACCTCGGCGGGCCGTGGAGCCAAGGCATGCTGGTGGTGCAGGACGGGCGCAAGCGCATGCCCGAGCAAACCCAGAACTTCAAGTTCGTGCCCTGGGCCGAGGTCACCCGCGCATTGAAATTGCCGTGAACCGTCATCAACCGGTCATCACTTTTTAATCGAATGGGAGATTCACTATGCACGCGACGATGGAACATATGACGATCTGGGGCTTGATCAGCGACGCCAGCCTGTTGGTCAAGGCGGTCATGGTCACCTTGCTGTTGGCGTCCTTGCTCAGCTGGTACCTGATTATCCAACGCGGCAGTGTGCTGCGCCGCCTGGAACGGCAGTTGAACGGTTTTGTGCAACGCTTTCGCGCCGCGCCGGACTTGCAGGCGCTGTACCGCGACACGTTGCAGGCGGGCGAGGGCGGCGTGGCGCCGATCTTTATCGCCGGGGTCCAGGAATACCAGCACCTGCACAGCCATGATGCGCAGGTGCTCGAAGGCGTCGAGCGGGCCTTGCAGGTAGCGATCACCGAGCAGGAAATCGAGCTGGAAAAGGGCCTGCAATTTCTCGCCACCGTGGGGTCGGTCAGCCCGTATATCGGTCTGTTCGGCACGGTGTGGGGCATCATGAATTCCTTTATCGGCCTTTCCCAGGTGCAGCAGGCCACGTTGTCCACCGTAGCGCCGGGCATCGCCGAAGCCTTGATCGCCACGGCCATCGGCCTGTTTGCCGCCATCCCGGCGGTGATCGCCTATAACCGCTTCGCGGCGCGCGGCCAGACTCTGCTCACCCGTTACTACGCGTTTGGCAATGAGCTGCAAGTGCGCCTGCACCGCAGCCTGTGCGGTGCCGCGATCAACCTGGCCGTGGCCGCCTGAACAGGAGCGCTCCCATGTTAGTAAGGCCGCAACGCAAGCACGGGCCCAAGGCCGAGATGAACGTGGTGCCGTATATCGATGTGATGCTGGTGCTGCTGGTGATCTTCATGGTGACCGCGCCGATGTTGACCCAGGGCGTGAAGATCGAACTGCCCAAGGTCGCCGCCGAGGCGTTGGCCACCGACACCCGCCAGCAGATCCTCACGCTGTCGGTAAAGGCCGACGGTGGCTATTACTGGAACCTCGGCGGCGAACTCGATACCCAACACCAGACCGACAGCGCCGTGAGCCTGGAGGAAATGGGCGCCAAGGTCATGCAGGTGGTGGCCGCGCGCAGCGATACCCAGGTCTACATCCGCGCCGACGACAACGCCGGTTACGGCCGTGTGGTCGCGGCCATGGCGGTGTTGCAGAAGGGCGGGGTCAGCAACCTGGGGCTGGTGACCGAGGCCCCGCAATGACGGCGATGATCATGCACAGTCCGACCCTGCCGATGGCGCCCCGGGATGCTTCGGGGTTTTGCAGAAACAGCCTCGCCGCCAGCCTGGCGGTGGCGCTGCACGTGGGCGTGCTGGCCGCGTTGATGCTGGGCTGGTCGACGGAAAAGCCCGTGGTGGATGCCCCTCGGGTGATGCACACGCAGCTGGTCATGCTGCCACCGGCGCCAGCGCCCGAGCCTGAACCGGTGGTGGCCGCGCCCGCACCGTCGGAGCCGCTGGTGGTACCGGCCCCGGCAAAGCCCACGGTCGACCCGCAGATCCAGGCGCAAAAACTCGAGAAAGCCGCCTTGGCGCGTAAACGCGTCGAAGACAAGAAAATCGAGCAGCAGCAGGAACGCCTGGCCACCGAACAACGCCACCGCGAGCTGGAACAACAGCGCCTCGATCAGCAACGCCTGGCTGCTGAAAAAGCCCGAGCTGCTACCCCAGCCCCAGCCCCAGCCCCAGCCCCGGCAGCGGCCTTCGACAGCCGCCAATACCAACCCCTGAGCAAGGAGGCACCGGACTATCCCGAACGCGCCCTGGACAAGCACATCGAAGGCGACTGCTCGGTGGAATACACCGTCAACCCCCAGGGCCGGGTAGAAAACCCCAAGGTGCTGGACGGCTGCCACCCCTTGTTTATCCGGCCTTCATTGGCGGCGGCGAATACTTTCCGTTACCAGCCGCGGATCGTCGAAGGCAAGGCCGTGGCCGTACCAGCGGTGCGCAACACCTTCCACTACCGCATCAAATAAGATTTTCCAATGGACACAGGCCCCCTGTGGGAGGGGTGGCAAGCCCTAATGAGGAACACTGTAACTGTGGCGGGCGGACTTGTTGTGGTAATCGGGCTTGTTGTGGCGAGCGGGCTTGCCCCGCGTTGGGCTGCGAAGCGGCCCCAAAACCAGGCAGCGCGGTGTGTCAGTTAAAAACACATCGCCTGTGATGGGGCTGCTTCGCAGCCCAACGCGGGGCAAGCCCGCTCGCCACAACAAGCCCTCTCCCACATGGTTGAACGGCGTCAGGCGTTAGCTAGATTCGATAGTTCGATACCTGAAACGTAGCGTTCCAGATTCGCCAGGAACGTATCGGCAATCTCGTTGCGGCTATTGGTCGAGATCGCCGAGGTGTGCGGCGATAACCGCACCCGTGGGTGGCTGTACAGCGGGTGCCCATCCGGCAGCGGCTCCGGCTCGGTCACGTCAAGCGATGCCAGGCCGACCTGGCCGTTATCCAACGCCTCCAACAACGCCTCCTGATCCAGCAACCCACCGCGTGCGATGTTGATCAGGTGCAGCCCCGGCTTGGCGCTGCCCAGCACATCACGGTTGATGATATGCCGCGTGGCCTCCGTCAGCGGCGCTGCCACCACCAAGTGGTCGGCGCGGGCGAACAGGTCATGGATATCCGCCGCCGCCTGCACACCGTCAACACCCAACGGCGTCGAACGGTGGCGCAGCGCGACCACCTTGATGCCCAGGCCCAGGGCTTTGTGCGCCAGGCTTTGGCCAATTGCGCCGAAGCCGAGGATGCCCAGGGTGGTGCCCTTGAGCGGACGCAGGGCGGTGAAGTTCCATTGCGAGTCCTTCACCCAGATGTCCGGCAAATGCTTGGAGGCGGCAAAGATCGCCGCCAGGGCGAACTCGGCCAGGTTGTCGGCGGCGCTGCCCCGGGAGGTGGTCACCGGCGGGCCGTTGAACAGCCATTGCGGGTAGAAGTCGATACCCGATGAGACCAGGTGCACCCATTGCGCACCATAGGGCCAGCCCGGCGGCGGGGTGTCCGGTGCCGTGTAGCCGTGCACGTTGATCGGGCGCAGCAGCAGGATATTCGCCTGGGGCGGCAGGTCGCCTGGCACGCCCACCGGCACGCCGATCACCTGGGCTTGAGGGTGGATCGCAGTGACGCGCGCGCGGATCACGTCGTTGTAGTCTTCGCCCAGTTGGCTGGCAATAATCACCTGACTCATGTTCGTTCCTTCTGGCGTTGGGCGAAGACGGCTTTGCCGACGCCTTGCAGCACGGCGTCGTTCTGTGGGGTATGCACGCGGCTGCACAGCACGTCGCGGTAATGCCGTTGCAGCGGGCTGTGTCGCGACAGGCCGGGGTTGCCGGAAGCCTCAATGGCCAGCTCCACCGCACGGATGGCGTTACCGGTCACCAGGTACTTCAATTGAGCCGCATTGGCTGCCGGGGTGTGGCCTTCGGCGGCAGCGTCCAACAGGCTGCGGTTGGCAAACAACAGGGTGTCGATATGCCCAACGGTTTCCTGGAAACGCGGCAGGGTGGACAGCGCCGCGCCGAGGTTGGACGGCGTGCGTTCTTCCAGCCAATTCACCAGCCAGTCCCGCGCGGCCTGGGCCACGGCGTCATACACCGAGGACAACAACACCGACATCCATAGGAAATCCTCGCTATCCAGCTCGGACTTTGGCGCGCTCCAGGGGCTGACGCTGACGGCGTGATCCAGCGGTACCAGCACGTTGTCGAGCACCACTTCATGGCTGCAAGTGGCGCGCATGCCCAAGTGGTCCCAGGTGTCGATGATGCTCACGCCGGGGCTGTCCTTGGGCACCAGCCAGATGCCCACCAGTGGGTCTGGGTCATCGCTGCGTGCCCATACGCTGAACCAGCTCAGGCCATGGCTGCCGGTGGAGTAGATCTTGCGCCCGCTGATGCGCCAGCCATCAACGGTGCGCACCGCCGTGGTCGCCGGCAGGCCCCCGCGGGCCGGGGTGCCGAGGTCGGGTTCGACGCGCAGGGCATTGATCAGCGCGCCGTTGCGTACCGCCTCTTCGGCGACTCGCACGCGCAGGTGCCGGGGCCAGGTCTTGCTGTCTTGCAGGCGGGTGTGTTGCAGGTACTGCATGACCAGGATCAGTGCAGTGGACGGTTCACCCTTGGCAATCGCGCTGATCGCTTTGCGCGCCTGGGGCAGGCTGGCACCGCCGCCACCGAGGGCCTTGGGCACGGTGAGGGCGAGCAGGCCATGTTCATGCAGCAACGTGAAATTGTCGTGGGGGAAGGCACCGCTTTCGTCGTACAGGTGCGCGGTGCTGGCCAGCTCGGCGCCGAGGCGTTCGAGCAGGGCATCGAAGTGGGCGACTTCCACGGAGCGTAGAGACGGTTGGGTCATAAGAATGTACTCAGGCCAGGGCCTTTTCGGGGGCGTCGATCACGCTGTAGCGGTTGGCCGGTACGTCCAGGCCGAGATTGTCGCGCAGGGTCTGGCCGCTGTACTCGGTGCGGAACAGGCCGCGCTGTTGGAGCACCGGCACCACCAGCTCGGTGAAGTACTGCAAGCCATCCGGCAGTACCGAATTGACGATAAAACCATCGCTGGCGCCAGTCTCGAACCAGGTCTGGATCGCATCGGCGACCTGCTCCGGGGTGCCGACGAAATCACGCTTGGGCCGTGAGAACCGCAGGGCCACTTCGCGCAGGGTCAACCCTTCGTCCCTGGCCAGTTGCTTGATGCGGTCCGAGCCGCCTTTCTGGCTGTTGGAGCCCAGGTCGCCGAGTTCCGGGAAGGGGGCGTCCAGGGGGTACTGGCTGAAGTCATGGTCATTGAACGGGCGGCCAAGGGCGACGATCGCATCTTCCACGGTGACCAGGTCCACGGCCTGCTGATAGCGGCTTTCCACTTCGGCCTCGTCGCGGCCGACAATCGGGCGGATGCCCGGCAGGATAGACAGGCTGTCGGCGTCGCGGCCAAAGCCTTTGGCTCGACGTTTGAGGTCCTGGGTATAGGCCAGGCCTTCTTCGATGCTCTCCACGTGCACAAAGATGGCGTCGGCGTTCTGCGCCGCAAAGTTACGCCCATCTTCGGACGTGCCCGCCTGGAAAATCACCGGTTGGCCCTGGCGCGAGCGCGCAATGTTCAGCGGGCCTTTTACCGAGAAAAACTCGCCCTTGTGGTTCAGCGCATGCAGCTTGCTCGGCGTAAAGAATTCGCCGCTTTGCTTGTTGTAGGCAAAGGCGTCGTCTTCCCAGGAATCCCACAGGCCCTTGACCACGTTGAGGTGTTCCTTGGCGATGCGATAGCGCACGGCGTGCGGCGGGTGCTCTACCTTGCCGAAGTTGTCGGCGGTGCCGCTGAGCCACGAGGTGACCACGTTCCAACCGGCACGACCGCCGCTGATATGGTCCAGCGACGCGAACTGGCGCGCGACCTGATAGGGCTCGGTGTAGCTGACGGTCACGGTGGCGACCAGGCCGATGTGCGTGGTCAGTGCCGCGAGGGCCGAGAGGATGGTCAGCGGCTCGAAACGGTTGAGGTAATGCGGGCTGGACTTGGCGTGGATGTGAAGGCTGTCGGCGATGAACACGAAGTCGAACTTGGCCGCTTCGGCGAGCTCGGTCTGCTGCTTGTAGAAGCCGAAATTCGTGCTGGCGTTGGGTTGCGCCTGCGGGTGGCGCCATTCGCCCCAACCGTGGCCGACACCGTGGACCATGGCCCCCAATTTCAATTGACGTGGCTTGCTCATGTTTTCTGCTCCTTAGCGCGAGGCTTGATTGTTGGGGGCACGCTTGGCGTTAAAGCTCTTGTCGAAGCCCTGGGACACGTCGATGTGCCTGGTCAGCAGGCCTTCTTGTTGGTAGGTGTCGGCGGTGGCTTGCAGGCCACTGATCACGCTGTCGTCAATCAGCACCGGGCTCAGGCGGGTCTCCTTGGCCACGGCCACATGCACGGCCAGCGGCAGCCCGGTGATTTTGGCCTGGGCGGCGGCGTACTCGTTGGGGTGGGTATTGGCCCAGGCGTAGGCGCGGTCGACGCGGGCGACAAAGTCATCCAACTGCGTGCGCTTGTCGGCGATGGCCTGGCTGGTGGCGGCAAGGTACAGATGGTTGCTCAACAGCGTGTTGCCGCTGGCCACGATCCGCGCCTGGCTTTGTGAGGTGACCACCGTGGTGTAAGGGTCCCAGGTCGACCAGGCGTCGACGGTACCGTTATCCAGCACCAGGCGCGACTCGCTGGGCAACAGGAAAATGAACTGCACATCCTTGGTGGTCAGGCCGGCCGTGGCCAGGGCCTTGATCACCAGGTAGTGGCCGATGGACCCGCGTCCGGTCACGATTTTCTTGCCCTTGAGGTCGGCCACTGTCTTGATCGGCGAATCCTTGGGCACCAGCAGGGCGGTGGTGTTACGCCCTTCGGCGTGGATGATGCTGACCACCTTGAGCGACGCTCCGGCCCCCAAGGCAAACACGTAGGGTGCGTCACCCAAGGCGCCGATATCCACGGCCCCGGCATTCAAGGCTTCGCCCAGGGGCGAAGCGGACGGGAACTCCGACCACTGGATTTCATAAGGCACGTTTTTCGCCTCGCCCGAGACTTCCAGCAGCGTCTTGATCGTCGATTTCTGGTTGGCCACCCGTAGCGGTTGCAGGTCGGCGGCGTGGGCGCTGGTGGCCAGGCCAAGGGCCAGGGCGGTGCTCAGGAGCAGGCGCTTGAATGGGGTAGTTAAGACCATGGGATGCAGGCTCCAGGCAGATCAGAAAAAGGTTTGGCTACCTCCGCCTGGAGAAGGGGTCGGTGAGGAGTTCACGTTATGCTCATAAAAACATACTGTGAAGTTCTTTTTGGTTATATGTTAATTATTAAAATAACTGATTATGTGTTTATTGATTATTCTAAAATTGCATGGATTAACCCTGAGGTGGATGCGGTCCATGTGGGAGAGGCGGTGCGACGATTCGACTTGCTTCCTCCCACAGGGATCTGTGCCGGGTATGGAAAAGTGATCAGATCACATAGAACCCATGGGTGCCGTCGCGGGCCAGTTGGTCGACTAAACCGAACTCCCAGTCCAGGTAGGCCTGCATGGCTTCCTTGGGGTTGTCCGTGCCTTCGTAAGGGCGGCGGTAGCGGTCGATACGCGGTGAGGCCAGGTGGGTTTCACCTTCTTCCAGCGGCAGTTGCGCGTTGATCCAGCCAGCGGTGCCGTCTTGCAGCAGGAACACTTGCTTGCCGGTGATGGCTTCGACTTCGGCCACGGCCAGGCGCGCCAGTTGGCTGCTGCCGCAGGTCAGCACGTAGCGCTGGGCGGCCGGCACCTTGGCCAGCGCCTGGGGCAGTTGCGCGCGCAAGGCCCACCAGGCACCAGGGATATGGCGTTTGACGTAGTTGGCGCTGGCGGTGAAATCCAGTACCGCCGTGTCGCCATGGGCCAGCCACTCGGCGAGGGTGTGCGGGCTGATCAGTTCGGCCTGGGGCGGTGCGGGCACCGGCGCGACCCAGGCGCCATGCTCGCTGAAATCTGCGGCTTGCAGGCCGTCCAGCACATGCACTTCCCAGCCCAGTTGGGCCAGCCATGAAGCCGACATATTGGCGCGCACACCGTCATCATCGACCAGTACCAGGCGTGCACCGCGCACGCTGGCAACGTGATCGGTTTCCTGCACCAACTGCCCACCTGGGGTCGAGCGCGCGCCGCGCAGGTGGCCGGCTTCGAATTCCTCCGGGGTGCGCACATCGAACAGGTAGGTGGTACGGGACGCCTGCTGTTGCCAGCGGTGCAGGTCGGCGAGGGTGGCGCGGCCGACGCGGGCCTTGTCAGCCACACGCCGCGCATCCGCGGCGGCGACCTGGCGGTGGGCTTCCGAGGTCGGGGCGAAGCGTCGCGACTGACCATGGGCGAGCTTCTGCCCGGCCAACGTCCAGCCGATGGTGCCGTTGCGCAGGGCCGAGACCGGGTTGGCCACGCCGGCGTTGATCAGTGACTGCGTGCCGATAATGCTGCGGGTGCGTCCGGCGCAGTTGACGATGATGCGGGTGGCCGGGTCCGGCGCCAGCTCACGGACGCGCAACACCAGTTCGGCACCCGGCACGCTGATGCCGGTGGGGATGCTCATTGTCTGGTATTCATCAAAACGGCGCGCGTCGAGCACCACCACATCGGCTTGGCTGTCGAGCAGCGCCTGCACGTCTTCAGCGGCCAGGGACGGCGTGTGACGTTCACTTTCGACCAGCTCGCCAAACGCCTTGCTCGGCACGTTGACGTCGATAAACAGCTCGCCACCGGCCTTGCGCCAGCCGTCGAGCCCACCCTCGAGCAGGCTGACCTGGGTATAGCCCAGCGCGAGCAAACGTTCGGCCGCGCGGGCGGCCAGCCCTTCACCGTTGTCGTAGACGGTGACCTGGGTATCCCGGCGCGGAATGCGCGAGTACACCTCAAGCTCCAGCTTCGACAGCGGGATATTCGCGGCGAACAGGGGGTGGGATTCGGCAAACGGTGCTTCTTCGCGCACGTCTACCAGGGCGACTTCTTCACGGTCCAACAGGGCCTGGCGAATCTGGGCGTAGCTGCGGGTGGATACGGTGCTCATAGGGCAGGGCTCTTTTCTTTGGACAAATCCCAGATATTCGGGAGGAAGGCATTGGAATAGCCGGAGATAAACAGTTTCTCGCTGCCGTCGGGCTGGTACACCGCGCGGCGCACGGCACCGATATTGGCGCCGTACACATGAATGCTGATCGACACTTGGTCGCTGTGGGCATTGCTGACTTGATGGATGTCGCCGATCTTGGGCGATACCGCCTCGACCTGGCCCGGCACCAACTGGACCGGCTTGCCTTCGGCGACCAGGCGCCCGTCGGGCGCGCGCTCGAAGCCCTGGGAAAACTCCGCACCGCGCAACATGCCGATCAGCCCCCACACCCGATGGTCATGAATCGGCGTGCTTTGCCCCGGCCCCCACACAAAACTGACGATGCTGAACCGCTGGCGCGAATCGGCGTGCAGCAAAAATTGCTGATAGCGCTCGGGGTCGGGTTGGGCGAACTCATCGGGGAGCCAGTCGTCATGGCTGACCAGTTGCGCCAGCAGCTTGCCGCCACGGTGTAACAGGTCGCCTTCGCGTGGATTGCCGTCGATCAATTCCGCCAGGGCGCCTATGAAGGCTCTGAGTCTCTCGGGGTGCTTGGCTTGGGTCATGACAATTCCATCGGATACGTTTGATAGGAATGGGTTGATGGGTTTATATAAGCATAATGTTTATAGTTAATATGCTATTTTTTAATGATTAGCTTATAGCTGCAGGTAATTTAGAACCGGTCTGAATAGCGTTAGACGTTATCGATCACACGCTGGGCTATCCAGATAACCGTCCTGCAACTATGCTTTGCACACATCTTAATGACTGTTCTCTATGTGCGGCCCAAATGAAAATTGACGATATCGATGCCTTTGTCGAAGTGATTCGTTGCCAGTCCATCAGCCATGCCGCCGAGTCGTTGCAACTGACCCAGCCGGCCATCACCCGCCGCGTGCAGAACTTCGAGCAGGCGCTGGGCGTGGAGTTGTTCGACCGCAACACCAAGCCGCTCAAGCCTACGTTGATCGGCACCCGCGTCTATGAACAGTGCCGGTTGATCCTGCGCGAGATGGACGCCCTGCGCGAATTGGTCGCCACCGACGCACCGCCCACCGGCCTGTTACGCCTGGGCGTGCCGCAGACCATTGGTGACGTGGTGCTGCTCGATGCACTCAAGCACCTGCGCAGCGAATACCCCGACTTGCGCGCCCAGGTCGCCACTGGCTGGGGCAGCCAACTGGTGGGCAAGATCGAGCGCGGTGAGTTGGACGCGGCGGCGGCCCTGTTTCCGGCGGGCAAGATTTTCCCCGACAACGTGGTCGGCGAGTCCATCGGCAAGATGGAACTGGTGGTGGTCTGCGCCAAGGCCCAACTGCCGAAGAAGCCCTGCAAGCTGGCGGACGTGTACCAGAACGGTTGGATCCTCAACCCGGATGGCTGCGGTTTCCGCGCCGGTTTGCAGCGCACCTTGTCCGATCAAGGCCTGGCCCTGCGGGTCAACCTGGAGACGTTCGGCACCGAGTTGCAACTGGGCCTGGTGGCCGACGGGTTGGGCTTGGGCCTGGTGCCGCGGCCCTTGCTGGAGCGCAGTGCCCACCGCGAGCAACTGGCGGTGATGCCGCTCAAGGATTTCAAGCCGGTGATGGATTTGTGGCTGATCTACCCGCACTTCCTCGGTAACTTGCAGGGACCGGTGGACGCGTTTGGCAAACTGGTGGCGGCGTCCCTGCATAAGATCCGCAACGCAGCCTGATCCATGTGGGAGGGGGCTTGCCCCTGATTGCGGTGTATCAGTCAGCTCGTCTGTCGCTGACCCACTGCCATCGGGGGCAAGCCCCCTCCCACATTTGGACTGTGCAAGCCTTCAAGGCATTCTTGGCATTCACTGCCTTGGGCAACAGCTCCGGTTTGACTGGGTGTATAGAGATCAAAAATGTGGGAGGGGGCTTTGTGTTGGTGGTGTGGGTGTTATGAAAAAAAATAATAATTAGCTTAGATTAAAATGTGCTTTTTATTATTTTTTTCCATCCCCTAGGCTTGCTTGGAAGTCCTTAAGGCCATCCAGGAAGTTTTGCCATGAGCAGCGTCACCCCGATTTCCAGCGTTTCCAACCATGTTCGCCAGCGTGTCACTCCCGAAGAATGGGACGTGCGCGTCAAACTGGCCGCCGCTTACCGGCTGGCGGCCGTGTACAAGTGGACCGACCACATCTACACCCACTTCTCCGCCCGTGTACCGGGGCCGCACGAGCACTTCCTGATCAACGCCTTCGGGCTATTGTTCGATGAAATCAGTGCCTCCAACCTGGTCAAGGTCGACCTCGACGGTACCATCGTCGACGACCCTACCGGCTTGGGCATCAACTACGCCGGCTACGTGATCCACAGTGCCATCCACGGCGCACGCCATGACCTGCACGCTGTGTTGCATACCCACACCCGCGACGGCATTGCGGTGTCGGCGCAGAAGGACGGCCTGTTGCCGATCTCCCAGCACTCCATCGGCTTCTCGGGGCGGGTGGCCTACCACGGTTATGAAGGCGTGGCCCTCGACCTCGACGAACGTGAGCGCCTGGTGGCCGACCTGGGCGACAAGAGCGTGATGATCCTGCGTAACCATGGGCTGCTGACCGCGGGTGTCAGCGTTGAACATGCGTTTCAACAGCTGCAACAGCTGGAGCGCGCGTGCAATATCCAGGTCGCGGCGCAGGCAGCGGGGAATGCGGAGTTGATCTTCCCGCCGGCTGAAGTGGTGGCGAAGGTCGAGCAACAGGCCAAGGCGTTTGCCAGCGGCGAGGGGCCGGGTGTGGCGCGGCATTGGAATGCGCTGATTCGGCAGTTGGAGCGCAACGATACCGACTATAAGAACTGATCCGGAGCCTGGTGAAGATCAAAGTGTGGGAGGGGCGGTGCGACGATTCGACTTGCCCCCCCGATAGCAGTGGGTCAGTGACAGATGAGCTGACTGATACACCGCCATCGGGGCATGGGTATCTACACAACTTTCGGGGGTCTGTGGTGAGGGAGCTTGGTCCCGTGGCGGCCTTAGGGCCGACCGCTTTTTGGGGGTTGGGTGAGTACATATCCGTTGCTGCGGTAACGGCCACTTAGGGTTCCGCCCTTA
>NZ_JBMDIS010000114.1:0-16422 GCF_057808775.1 Pseudomonas sp. FG86
CGATAACGCGTGTTTCCTGAATCAACGCGGCGCCTGTGAGTTTTTCGCGAGCAAGCTCGCTCCTACAGAGGTCGGGTGTGTATTACGGCCCGACCAGGTCTTCCAATTCCTGGGCGCGGGTCTGGGTCATGTCCAGCACACAGCCGGAGCCATTGACCTGGTCAATGGTGCCGCCAGTGGCGCTGCCCGCAAAGGCGCAATTGGCGTCGCGGTATTTGATCCACAGGCGCTGCACGTCCTGCAATTGTTGCTTACGCGCGCCTTCCTGGGCGGCGAGGGCGGTCTTGTAGGCGCGGTTCAGGCGCTCATCCTGCACCTTGGCTTCCTTGGCGTTGCAATTGACCATGTCTGCGGTCGTATTGGCGCTGTCCATGCATTTCTTCAGTGCGGCGTTGTCGGCGGCTGAAGCGCTGCCGCACAGGGCGAGAAGCACGGCGCTGGCGGCGAGTGAGGTGCGAATCATGGTCGGTTCCTGGGCATGAGTGAGTGCGCATTCTATGACTCGATGGCGCTCGGTGAGTTTCCGGCGTTGTCTGATCTTCATGTAAGAACACCCCCCGAATTTTCATGCACTGGCGCTGGGCATGTCCCAATGCGACGGCGCTTATCCCTGCGCGAAAATTACTTTCATAAAAATTGAAAGTCAGCCCTGGTAATGATTTATGAGTTTCACAACCTATTCGACGTGACCCTTTCCGAGGAGTACCGCATGGCCGCATCACCGGGCTTCGGGCTATTGGCATACGCTGCCATAGCCATCATTGCTTTGATCGTGCTGATAGCACGCTACCGACTCAACCCGTTTATCGTCATCACCCTGGTGTCCATCGGCTTGGCACTGATGGCCGGGATGCCGGCGGATACCATCATGGGGTCCTACGAAGCGGGCGTCGGCAAGACCCTGGGGCATATCGCCCTGGTGGTGGCGCTGGGCACCATGCTCGGCAAGATGATGGCCGAGTCCGGCGGTGCCGAGCAGGTGGCGCGTACGCTGATCAACCGGTTCGGCGAGCGCAATGCGCACTGGGCGATGGTGTGCATTGCCTTCCTGGTGGGGCTGCCCTTGTTTTTCGAGGTCGGTTTTGTGTTGCTGGTGCCGATCGCCTTTACCGTGGCGCGGCGCGTCGGGGTGTCGATCCTGATGGTCGGCTTGCCCATGGTGGCCGGCTTGTCGGTGGTGCATGCGCTGGTGCCGCCGCACCCGGCGGCGATGATGGCGGTGCTGGCGTATAACGCATCGGTCGGGCAGACCGTGCTCTATGCGATCCTGATCGGTATCCCGACGGCGATCATCGCCGGCCCGCTGTACGCCAGGTTCATCGTGCCGCGCATCCACTTACCGGCGGAAAACCCGTTGGAACGCCAGTTTATCGACCGTGAGCCGCGCACTCGCTTGCCGAGCTTCGCCCTGACCATGGGCACCATCCTGTTGCCGGTGGTGCTGATGATGATCGGCGGCTGGGCCAACCTGCTGTCCACGCCGGGCACTGCGTTCAACCAGTTCCTGTTGTTTATCGGCAACTCGGTGATCGCCCTGTTGGTGGCGACCCTGGTGAGTTTCTGGACCCTGGGCCTGGCGCAGGGCTTCAACCGCGAGTCGATTCTCAAGTTCACCAATGAATGCCTGGCGCCGACCGCCAGCATCACCTTGCTGGTGGGCGCCGGTGGTGGTTTGAACCGCATCCTGGTGGATGCCGGCGTCACCCATGAGATCCTCGGCCTGGCCAATGCCTTTAACTTGTCGCCGCTGGTGATGGGCTGGTTGTTCGCCGCGCTGATGCGGGTTGCCACGGGCTCGGCCACGGTGGCCATGACCACGGCGTCGGGTGTGGTGGCGCCGGTCGCCCTGGGCCTGGGTTATCCACACCCGGAATTGCTGGTGCTGGCCACCGGTGCTGGCTCGGTGATCTTTTCCCACGTCAACGACGGCGGCTTCTGGCTGATCAAGGAATACTTCAATATGACGGTAATCCAGACCTTCAAGACCTGGACCGTGCTGGAGACCCTGATTTCAGTGGTCGCCTTCGGTCTGACGTACGGCCTGTCCTGTATTTTGTAACCCGGAGCCCCCATGGACATCCTCTACCAGATCCGCGCCCGCCAGGCCTCCTTCAGCGCCGGCGAAGGCCGTATCGCCAAGCTGATGCTGGATGACGTGGGCTTCGCTGCATCGGCCAGCCTGGAAGCGTTGTCCCAACGGGCCGAGGTCAGCACCGCGACCCTGTCACGGTTTGCCCGCAGTGTCGGCTGTCGGGACTTGCGCGACCTGCGCCTGCAATTGGCCCAGGCCAGCGGTGTCGGCAGCCGCTTCCTGGACCCGGCGGGCTTGCCGGAACAGTCGGCGTTTCACCGCCAGATCCTCGGCGATATCGAGGCGACGTTGCGCCAGCACTTGTCGGGGTTCAATCAAGCCAGCTTTGTCGATGCGGTCAACCTGCTGGGCAAGGTGCGGATGATCCACGCGTTCGGCATGGGCGGCCCCTCAAGCCTGTGCAGCGAGGAGTTGCAGGTACGGTTGGTACGCCTGGGGTATCCGATTGCCGCGTGCCATGACCCGGTGATGATGCGCGTCACGGCGGCAACATTGGGGGCCGAACATGCGCTGATCGTCTGTTCGCTCACTGGCCTGACCCCCGAATTGCTCGACGTGGTGACGCTGGCGCGCAGCTACGACGCGCGCATCATCGCCATCACCCTGGCGGATTCACCGTTGGCGCAGTTGGCCGATGTGTTGCTGCCGCTGCAACCGGCCGAAACCAGCTTCATCTACAAACCCACGGCGGCGCGCTACGGCATGCTGCTGGCCATCGACCTGCTCGCCACCGAGCTGGCACTGGCCATGCCGGACGACAACCAGGAGCGCCTGCGCCGCATCAAGCTGGCCCTGGACGATTACCGCGGCGGCCCTGACAGCCTGCCGCTTGGAGACTGATATGAAGTACGACACGCTGATTCGCCAGGCGTTGATCATCGATGGCAGCAACACCCCTGGCTACGTTGCGGATGTGGGGATGCGCGACGGGCGTATTGCGGCGATTGGCGATTTGTCAGCGGCCCATGGCGAGCATGAATTCGATGCCGCCGGCCGCGTATTGGCACCGGGCTTTATTGACGTACACACTCACGATGACACGGTGGTGATCCGTCATCCGCAGATGTTGCCCAAGCTGAGCCAGGGGGTGACCACGGTGATCGTCGGTAACTGTGGGATCAGTGCTTCTCCGGTCTGTTTGCGCGGTGATCCGCCGGACCCGATGAACCTGCTGGGGCAGCGCGAGGCGTTCGCCTATCCGCGTTTCAGCGATTACCGCCGCGCAGTGGAAAACGCCCATCCGGCGGTCAACGTGGCAGCGCTGATCGGTCATACGGCACTGCGCAGCAACCACATGGATGATCTGTATCGTACCGCCACTGCCGGTGAAATCGCCGCGATGCGTGTGCAGTTGAAGGACAGTCTCGACGCCGGTGCACTGGGGTTATCCACCGGCCTGGCCTATGCCAGTGCGTTCAATGCCGAGACCGATGAAGTGCTGCAACTGAGTGAAGAACTGACGGCCTACGGTGCGGTATACACCACCCATCTGCGCAGCGAGTTCGAACCGGTGCTGGAGGCGATGGACGAGGCTTTTCTGATCGGCCGGCATGCACGGATACCGGTGATTATTTCCCACCTCAAATGTGCAGGAGCCGGGAACTGGGGACGTAGTCCACAGCTGTTGGCAGCGTTGGAGTCGGCGGCGAAAACCCACCCGGTGGCGTGTGATTGTTATCCCTATGCGGCGAGTTCATCGACCCTGGATCTCAAGCAGGTGACCGATGCGTTCCGTATCACGATTACCTGGTCGACGCCGCACCCTGGCATGGGCGGGCGTGACTTGCAGGACATTGCGGGTGAGTGGGGCGTCTCGCTGATGGACGCGGCGCGGCGCCTGCAACCGGCCGGCGCGGTGTATTACGGCATGGATGAGGCGGATGTGCGGCGGATCCTGGCGCACCCGTTGTCGATGGTCGGCTCGGATGGTTTGCCTGAAGATCCGTTCCCGCATCCGCGTTTGTGGGGCGCATTCCCACGGGTGTTGGGACATTTCAGCCGCGATGTCGGCTTGTTCCCGCTGCACACGGCGGTACATAAAATGACCGGGTTGTCGGCGGCGCGATTTGGCTTGTCCGAACGGGGTGAAATACGTGAAGGGCATTGGGCCGACCTGGTGTTGTTCGACCCGCTGCGCATACGCGATGTGGCGGACTTCAAGCAACCGCAACGCGCCGCCGAGGGCATTGACGGTGTGTGGGTCAATGGCGTGTTGAGCTACCGCGAGGGGCAGGCGAATGGTCAGCGACCGGGCCGCTTTTTGGCGCGCAGCGGGGATTTGCGGGGTGGGTTTTCGACTCTATAGTGGGCGCTCTTATACACGGAGCGGTTGCCATGCACTTAGGAAAAGTCATTCCCATCCTGCGGATTTTCGATGAGGCCAAGGCGTTAGGATTCTATGTCGATTTCCTCGGGTTCAAGGTCGACTGGCAGCATCGCTTCGAGGCGAATTTTCCGTTGTACCTGCAGGTGTCATTGGGCGAGTGTGTGCTGCATTTGTCCGAGCATCATGGCGATGCTTCGCCGGGCGCGGCGGTGCGGATTCAGGCGCAAGGGGTGGACGCGTACCAGCAGCAGTTGGTGGGCAAGGGCTACCGGTATGCCAAGCCTGGGGTGGAGCAAACGCCTTGGGGCTCGCGGGAGATGAGCATCAAGGATCCGTTTGGGAATCGGCTGGTGTTTGTTGAGGAAGGCGAGGGCTGAGAGGCAAATCGCAGGTAATAAAAAACCGCCTTGGTAGGCGGTTTTTTTTTGCAATCCCAGTTAGTGGCTGGGGTTGCATTCTTACAGGAAGCGCTGACCCGCCCAAGGATACTAATGCCGGTTATCGTATCGCGCAAGGCTTGGCGAGGGTCATTACTTTTTATCTGTCGACTTTATTTCTGTTGAGAGTCGATGGCAAAAATTTGCAATATTTCAGTTGATCTTTCCAGCAGGTTTATCGTCACCTGTCACGCCTTTGATCCAGATGTTGATTAGTATCACCCCCGTTCCAAGTATGTCGTTTTGTAGGTGGCTGGGTATGCGCGCGGAATTATGGACCGAACGCCACGGGCTAGTAATCCGTGCCGGATTCATGCGGGAGGAACCAAAGCCCGACCGCCTCACAGGAAGCGTTGACCCGCATCCAAAGGCTCACGTGTTCCGGTAAGTGTGCTGGAGGTAAGGCCCAACTCACGGAGGGCCGAGTATGTCTAGGTTTGCACGACGTACATGGAACCTCGTAGTGAATGCCATACGTGTTTATCACGTATGGACATTCCTGCGGGACAGCTTCGATGACCTGTAAGGTCTGAGAAGTGGAGCCGCTTCGGTTAATACCGAAGCGGCTTTTTGGTTTCTTACACCCGGAAGTGGCTGACCATCTGCTGCAACTGGCTACCCAGGCGCGCCAGTTCCACACTCGACTTGGCCGTTTCTTCGCTGGCGGTGGCGGTCTGTTCCGACACATCACGCACATTGACGATACTGCGGCTGATCTCTTCGGCCACGGCGCTTTGCTGTTCGGCGGCGGCGGCGATCTGCTGGTTCATCGACTGGATGTTCGACACCGTCCGGGTGATGTTCTCCAGCGACACACCGGCCTTGCGGGTCAGTTCGACGCTGCTGTCGGTGAGGCTGCGGCTGTTGTTCATCACGTTGGCCACTTGCTGGGTGCCGTTCTGCAAACCGGCCACCAGGCCTTCGATTTCCTCGGTGGATTTCTGTGTGCGCTGGGCCAGGCCACGTACTTCGTCGGCGACCACGGCAAACCCGCGACCGGCTTCACCGGCACGCGCCGCTTCAATCGCCGCGTTGAGGGCCAGCAGGTTGGTTTGCTCGGCCACGGCCTTGATCACGTCCATCACGCTGCCGATTTTGTTGCTCTCTTGTTGCAGGTGCGCCATGGCGTCGGTGGAGCGCGCCACTTCGGCGGCCAGGCGTTCGATCTGGGTGATGGCCTCGGCCACCACTTTGTCGCCTGCGCGGGCCTGGCCATCGGCATCGGCTGCGGCCAGGGAGGCTTGTTCGGCGTTGCGTGCAACTTCCTGCACGGTGGCGGTCATTTCGTGCATCGCCGTGGCGACCTGATCGGTCTCGATCTTCTGGCTGTTCACACCGGCACTGGTCTGCTCGGTGACGGCCGATAACTCTTCGGCGGCGCTGGCGATCTGGGTTACGCCGTCGCGAATGCCGCTGATCAGCTCACGCAGGGTCGTGCCCATGCGCTGGATGCCTTGTTGCAATACGCCCAGTTCATCGCGGCGGGTGACCTGGATATTGTGGCTCAGGTCGCCGGAAGCAATGCGTTCCACCACGGCCAGGGTTTCCTGGATCGGGCGGGTGATCTGGCGGGTGATAACCAGGGCGGCGATGATGCCCACCAGCAGGGCGAGCAAGGTGCTGATCAATTGCAGGCTGCGGGCCTGGGCGCTTTCAGCGTCACGACGATCCAGCTGGATGTCGTAGAGCTTGTCGCTGATGGTGACGATATCGGCACCTTGGGTGGTCATTTCAGCGCGTGCCGAGACGATATTGGCATTGGCTGCCTTGTAGTTCTGCACGGCGCTGCGATAGGCACCGAGGGCGCTTTCCAGTGCGCTGAGCGCACTCTGTTGGCTGGTACCGAACGCTGCGCCAAGGCCCTTGAGGCCGCTGATGGCTTTTTCGATTTGTGCCGCTGCGCGGGCTTCGGTATCGGCGTTGACGTTACCGGTATAGCCGCGCACTTCGTAGCGGGCCAACTGGAACTCTTGCTTGGCATGGGTCACGGCCTGGAACTGAGTGAAACGTTCCGGGCTTTCGGGCATCTGTTGCACGTTGGTGTCCAGTGCGTCGATCTGTGCGTTAGCTATATCGGCCTTATCGCCCATTACCTGGCGTGCGGCGTTGCCGTTGCGGTAGGCCTCGCGCATCTTGTTCAGGGACTGCTGATATGCCGTGATGATAGCCTTTTGCTCATTGAGCAGCTTGACGTTCTCCGGGCTCTTGAAGCTGTCCAGGAGCTTTTGCTGCTGGGCGGCGAACGCGTCCAGGCTGGTCTGTACGTTTTGTGCAACGGCTTCATCGCCGTTGGCCAGCATGTATTGCAGGCGCACGATGCGTAGCTTGGTCAGGGAGGCGTTGAGCTGAGTGATATCGCTCATCCAGTTGCTACGGTCGATCAGGCTGCCCAGGCTGGTCCAGCCGGTCAGCGCCAGGATCGAGGTGAGGACAAGCACCAGGCCGAAGCCCAGGCCCAGTTTGAGGTTGACGCTGATGTTACCGAACCAGCTGTTCATCTAATGCTCCGCAAAGTTGATGTCTGTCTGCTGGACGGTGTTGTTGTTTGAGCCAGCCAAGGTGTTCAGGCCATATCGGCGGGGGGGCGGGAAACTGAAACGATTAATTTGCAAACCGACGCGTGGAGCCCGGTATAACCGAGCGCCGGTGCCAGGCAGGCATGACGGCGGCTCTCATCCCGCACTCATTTTCTGTGCTAGTCTGCTGGCCCTTTTAGTTCTGGGTAGTACGGGAAACCAGCTGCCCTACAGCGGAGCCTCTTCATGTCCGAAGTTAATCTGTCCACCGACGAAACCCGCGTCAGCTACGGCATCGGCCGTCAGTTGGGCGACCAACTGCGCGACAACCCACCACCCGGTGTAAGCCTTGACGCGATCCTGGCGGGCCTGACCGACGCGTTCGCCGGCAAACCGAGCCGTGTTGACCAAGAGCAAATGGCCGCCAGCTTCAAGGTCATCCGCGAAATCATGCAAGCCGAAGCCGCTGCCAAGGCTGAAGCCGCTGCTGGCGCTGGCCTGGCTTTCCTGGCTGAAAACGCCAAGCGTGATGGCATCACCACTCTGGCTTCCGGCCTGCAATTTGAAGTACTGACTGCCGGTGATGGCGCCAAGCCGACCCGTGAAGACCAGGTGCGTACGCACTACCACGGCACCCTGATCGATGGCACTGTGTTCGACAGCTCCTACGAGCGTGGCCAGCCAGCAGAATTCCCGGTTGGCGGCGTGATTGCCGGTTGGACCGAAGCGCTGCAACTGATGAATGCCGGCAGCAAATGGCGCCTGTACGTGCCGAGCGAGCTGGCTTACGGCGCTCAAGGCGTTGGTAGCATCCCGCCGCACAGCGTTCTGGTATTCGACGTCGAGCTGCTCGACGTTCTGTAAGACCTGCTTTTGATTACCTGTAGGAGCCAGCGTGCTCGCCAAACACGTCAACGATGACGCGGGCATCTTGGATGAACGCGTTGCTTGTGCGTTCTTCGCGAGCACGCTCGCTCCTACAGGATTTTGCAGGGTTGCTCATGGATGAAACTTGCCATTGAGCTCTGTCGTCGGGCGCAATGCCCGGGCGTAGCAGAATAGAAACAGGTTACGCACCACTTCCTTCAGTACACCGGGTTCACTGGAACTCAGGCCATTCACGTCCAGGTCGCCTTGGTCCTGCAGTTCGTTCAACGCTTCCTCCTCCAGCACGGCACAGACTTCTCCGGTTTCCCGATGAAGGATTCGCAGGTAAGGGTGGGGACGGTCCAGCCAGGCATCTATCAAATAAGTCATGGTCGTTCTCCTTGATGGGTTTCAATGAGAATAATTCTTATTCGTGGAATAGCAAGTGCCTATTGGCGGTTTGTGGATTTTTCTGTGTGGGTATTGCGTTCGATCAACGCGGAGGGCGAAACGCCATCCCGCGGCGGGCGCGGGATGGAGGCAACAGGATCAGACTTTGCGAACGAACTCGGACTTGAGTTTCATCGGGCCGATACCGTCGATCTTGCAGTCGATATCGTGGTCGCCGTCGCACAGGCGAATATTCTTGACCTTGGTGCCGACCTTGACCACCAGGGAGGTGCCCTTGACCTTGAGGTCCTTGATCACGGTGATGGTGTCGCCGTCCTGCAGGACGTTGCCCACAGAGTCTTTCTTCACGGTTTCATCGCCGGCCGCTTCGGCCTCGCCTGTGGCGGACCACTCATGGGCGCATTCCGGGCAGATCAGTTGTGCGCCGTCTTCGTAGGTGTATTCGGAATTGCATTTCGGGCAGGGTGGCAACGTGCTCACTAAAGCTCCTTAAAGGTCAGGATGGCTAAAAGTCGCACATTATATAGGGAATTGCAGCGAGGCAGGGCGCGCTCTTGGATGGGGAGTACAAACTAAGTGTGGGAGGGAGCAAGCCCCCTCCCACATTGGCCCGAGTCTGCAGGTGTCAGTGCGTGCGCGCGACCGCAAACTCACTCAGCTCCACCAGGGCGTCCCGGTATTCGCTGGCTGGAAGGGCTTCCAGGCACTTGATCGCACGGGCCACGTAGTCGCGTGCCAGTTGTGCGGTGTATTCCAGCGAGCCCGAGGCTTCCACGGCGGCGCGGATGCTTTCCAGGTCTTCGATCCCGCCTTTCTGGATCGCCTTGCGCACCAGGGCCGCCTGTTCCGGCGTACCTTCGCGCATGGTGTAGATCAGCGGCAAGGTCGGTTTGCCCTCGGCCAGGTCGTCACCGACGTTCTTGCCCAGGGTTTCGGCGTCACCACGGTAGTCGAGCAAGTCGTCCACCAGTTGGAACGCCACGCCCAGGTGGTCGCCAAAGGTACGCAGGGCTTCGGCCTGTTCGGCAGTCGCTTCGCACAGGGCTGCGGCGCTGTGGGTCGAGGCTTCGAAGAGCATCGCGGTCTTGCCGCGAATCACTTCCATGTAGGTTTCTTCGGTGGTGCTGGCGTCGCGAACCTTCGACAGCTGCAGCACTTCGCCTTCGGCGATGATGCGCGTGGCCTGTGAAAGAATCTTCATCACCGGCATCGAGCCCAGTTCGACCATCATTTCGAATGAGCGCGAGTACAGGAAGTCGCCGACCAGCACGCTGGGCGCATTGCCCCACATGGCATTGGCAGTTTCACGGCCACGGCGCATGCCGGACATGTCGACCACGTCGTCATGCAGCAGGGTGGCGGTGTGCAGGAATTCGATGGTGGCGGCCAGCAGGCGCAGGTCATCGCCTTCGCGGCCCAGGGCCTTGCCACACAGCAACACTAATAAAGGACGCAGGCGCTTGCCGCCCGCCGACGTAATATAGTCGCCAATTTTGGAGACCAGCGGCACTTTAGAAGTCAGCTGCTGCTTGATGATGCCGTCGACGGCGCTAAAATCGTCCGCGACCGCGCGGTAGAAAGCTTGGGGTTGCATCAGCGACAGTCGCTCCAGAAGGGTTGCGCGGCATGCTAGGACCCTGACCCCCGAGTGTCAAGGCGCGATAGACGGCCACTTGCAAGGCGTCAAAGGCTTGCGTACAATCGCGCACCCTGAACTTCCTGGGCAGCACCTGCCTTACGCAATTGCATTCGGGACGTCCATCCCATGCAGCCATGCCAGCCAATACCTCTTCTTATAAAGCGCTGGGTGAGCAGGATTATCGGAGAAATACCATGTCGTACGCAGTAATTGTTACTGGTGGCAAGCAATACAAGGTCGCCCCAGGTGAATACCTGAAGATCGAAAAACTGGAACTCGCTACCGGCGACTCCGTTACCTTTGATCGCGTTCTGTTGGTCGCCAATGGCGATGACGTGAACATCGGCGCTCCAGTTGTTGCTGGCGCTACCGTTGTGGCTGAAGTGATCTCCCAAGGTCGTCACGATAAAGTCCGCATCATCAAGTTCCGTCGTCGTAAGCACCACATGAAGCGTATGGGCCACCGCCAGTGGTACACCGAGATCAAAATCACCGGTATTCAGGCTTAATTTCAGCCTAATTCCTCACTAGGAGAATTGACTCATGGCACACAAAAAAGCTGGTGGTAGTACCCGTAACGGTCGCGACTCAGAAGCCAAACGCCTTGGCGTGAAGATGTATGGCGGCCAGGTAATCATCCCGGGCAACATCATCGTGCGTCAGCGCGGCACCCAATTCCACGCCGGTTACGGTGTTGGCATGGGTAAAGATCACACTCTCTTCGCTAAAGTCGAAGGCGTGATCAAGTTCGAAGTAAAAGGCGCCTTCGGTCGTCGTTACGTGAGCATTGTCCCGAAGACTGACGTCGTCGCGGCATAATTACGTAGTTGCTGGAAAAGCCCTGTCTCGCGACGGGGCTTTTTCGTTTGTGGGGTGAGTCTCTTGCAAAGCTGTTTGTAATGGGCTCAAGCGCTGGATTTGCGGTCGTTGATTGAGGTCGCTGCGCTCATTTTTGCAAGAGTCTTATGTCTTGGTTTCTTAAGCTCGTCCGTGCGGCGAGAGGCGTTTTGTTATGAAGTTCGTTGATGAAGTTTCCATCCGAGTAAAAGCAGGCGACGGCGGTAACGGTTGCATGAGTTTCCGTCGCGAAAAATTCATCGAAAACGGTGGCCCCAACGGCGGTGACGGCGGTGACGGCGGTTCCATCTACATGATGGCCGACGAAAACCTCAACACCCTGGTGGACTACCGTTACACCCGGCACTTCGATGCCGAGCGTGGCTCCAACGGCGGCAGCACCGATTGCACCGGTAAAAAAGGCGAAGACCTGGTACTGCGCGTACCGGTCGGCACCACGATCATCGACTCCGCCACCCAGGAAGTTATTGGGGACCTGACCAAGGCCGGCCAGAAGCTGATGGTTGTGCAGGGCGGCTGGCACGGTCTGGGTAACACCCGATTCAAGTCCAGTACCAACCGTGCGCCACGCCAGACCACGCCGGGCAAGCCGGGCGAACAGCGTGACCTCAAGCTGGAAATGAAAGTCCTCGCCGACGTGGGCCTGCTGGGCCTGCCAAACGCCGGCAAAAGTACCTTCATCCGCTCGGTCTCTGCCGCCAAGCCGAAAGTCGCCGACTACCCGTTCACCACCTTGGTGCCGAACCTGGGTGTGGTCAGTGTCGATCGTTGGAAAAGCTTCGTGATCGCTGACATCCCCGGCCTGATCGAAGGTGCTTCCGATGGTGCTGGTCTGGGTATTCGCTTCCTCAAGCATTTGTCGCGTACCCGTTTGCTGCTGCACCTCGTCGACATGGCGCCGCTGGATGACACCAGTGCACCGGACGCCGCCGAAGTGATTGTCAGCGAGCTGACCAAGTTCAGCCCGTCCCTGGCTGAGCGGGATCGCTGGCTGGTGCTGAACAAATGCGACCAGATCCTCGAAGAAGAGCACGAGGAGCGCGTCAAGGAAATCGTCGATCGCCTGGAATGGACAGGTCCGGTCTACGTGATCTCGGCCATCGCCAAAGAAGGCACCGAGCGCCTGACCCGCGACATCATGCGCTACCTGGAAGACCGCGCCGACCGCCTGGCGGCCGACCCGGTGTTCAAGGCCGAACTCGCCGAGCTCGACCAGCGCATCGAAGACGAAGCCCGTGCCCAGCTGCAGGCTCTGGATGACCAGCGTGCCCTGCGTCGCAGCGGCGTGAAGTCGGTCCATGACATCGGCGACGATGATTGGGACGAGGAAGACGTGGATGATGAAGACGGTCCGGAAATCATTTACGTGCGCGACTGATCCGTTGCGATAAACTTGAACGCCGCTCCCAGGAGCGGCGTTTTGGTATCTGGGTATACCTGTAGTCACTAATAACGTTATGGGCGGCGCTGGGTCGCGTGCAGCCCTCTATCTAAGGTTGAAGATGATGCGGAGCAAAGTGACAGGTGCGCAGCGCTGGGTCGTAAAGATCGGAAGTGCGCTGTTGACGGCGGATGGCAAGGGGCTCGATCGCGCAGCCATGAGCGTCTGGGTCGAGCAGATGGTGGCCTTGCATGAGGCGGGTGTCGAGTTGGTACTGGTCTCGTCCGGGGCGGTTGCCGCCGGAATGAGCCGCCTCGGCTGGACCGCGCGACCCAGCGCGATGCACGAACTGCAAGCCGCCGCCGCTATCGGCCAGATGGGCCTGGTGCAAGCCTGGGAGTCCAGTTTTGCCGAGCACGGTCGCCATACGGCGCAGATCCTGCTGACCCACGACGACCTGTCAGACCGCAAGCGTTACCTCAACGCCCGCAGTACCTTGCGCGCCCTGGTGGAGCTCAAGGTCATCCCGGTGATCAACGAGAACGACACGGTGGTCACCGACGAAATCCGTTTCGGCGACAACGACACCCTGGCTGCCCTGGTGGCCAACCTGGTGGAAGCCGACTTGCTGGTCATCCTTACCGACCGCGACGGCATGTTCGACGCCGACCCCCGCAACAACCCTGATGCCCAACTGATCTACGAAGCCCGCGCCGATGACCCGGCGCTGGACGCCGTGGCTGGCAGCGTTGGCGGCGCCCTGGGGCGTGGTGGCATGCAGACCAAGCTGCGCGCCGCGCGCCTGGCTGCACGTTCCGGCGCCCATACCATCATCGTCGGTGGGCGCCTGGAACGTGTGCTGGATCGCCTCAAGGCCGGTGAACGCATCGGCACGCTGTTGTCGCCCGAGCGTGGCATGCTGGCGGCGCGCAAGCAGTGGCTGGCCGGGCATCTGCAAACCCGTGGCACCCTGGTGCTGGATGATGGCGCCGTATCGGCACTGTCCCAAGGCAACAAGAGCCTGTTGCCTGTGGGCGTCAAATTGGTGCAGGGCAGCTTCCGCCGCGGCGAGATGGTGGTGTGCGTGGCGTCGGACGGACGCGAAATCGCCCGTGGCCTGGCCAATTACAGTGCCCTGGAAGCGCAGAAAATCATTGGGCAGTCGTCTGATGCGATTGTCGGTCTATTGGGTTACATGGCGGAACCGGAACTGGTGCACCGCGACAACCTGATCCTGGTTTAAACGAAAGGAATACACGATGCGCGTGATGAAGGGATTGCTCGGCCTGCTGTTGGCCATGCCATTGCTGGCCTCGGCCGAAGAGATTGGCCAGGTTTCGACGGTGTTCAAATTTGTCGGCCCCAACGACCGGATCGTGGTCGAAGCGTTCGATGACCCCAAGGTCGACGGTGTGACCTGCTACCTGTCGCGCGCCAAGACCGGCGGCGTGAAAGGCGGGCTGGGCTTGGCCGAAGACCGTGCCGAGGCATCGATCGCCTGCCGTCAGGTCGGGCCGATCCGCTTCAAGGGTGAACTCAAGGATGGCGACGAAGTATTCAAGGAACGTACCTCGCTGGTGTTCAAGACCATGCAGGTGGTGCGTTTCCTCGACAAGAAGCGCAATACCCTGGTGTACCTGGTCTACAGCGACCGCCTGATCGAAGGCAGCCCACAGAACGCAGTCACCGCGATACCGATTTTGCCGTGGCCGACCGCTCAGTAGTTCGCAGGCGAGTTTTGTAATCGGCGTCTATGATTGCAGACTTGCGGGTTGTAATCTCGAACAGCCGCAATGCTAAGAACATGGGATATCTGGAGTTCGTCATGAGTGCTTTCCACGATCTGAAACTCAAAGCTTTGGACGGACAAGAGCTGGCGCTGGCGCCCTTCAAGGGGCAAGTTGTGCTGGTGGTCAACGTGGCTTCCAAATGTGGCTTGACCCCGCAATATGCGGCGTTGGAAAACCTCTACCAGCAATACAAGAGCCAGGGTTTTACCGTGCTTGGCCTGCCGTGCAACCAGTTTGCAAGCCAGGAACCGGGCACCGAAGAGGAAATCCGCGAGTTCTGCGACCTGAACTACGGCGTGACCTTCCCCCTGGGCAGCAAACTCGATGTAAACGGCCCTGAGCGTCATCAGTTGTACCGTTTGCTGGCGGGCGAGGGGGCCGAGTTTCCAGGGGATATCACTTGGAACTTCGAGAAATTCCTATTGGGCAAGGATGGTCGGGTGCTTGCGCGCTTTTCGCCGCGTACCGCGCCGGAAGATCCGACGGTCGTCCAGGCCATCGAAAAAGCCCTGGCTTGAACAGCACGCTCGCCACAGGTTGGTGACAACCGGCGGGCTTCTACTTTTATCCCTTAATCACCCAGATCAATAGTGCTACTCAGCACTTCGCACTCCTCATATTATCCGCATCATAAACCCCGTCTCCGTGGAGTGCTCCCATGCCTGTCCAAGCCTTGTTCAAACCGTTCCAGCTCGGTGCACTGCAGCTGTCGACCCGTGTGGTCATGGCGCCGATGACCCGTTCTTTTTCCCCAGGTGGCGTGCCTAACGCCAAGGTCATCGAGTACTACCGCCGCCGTGCCGCCGCAGGCGTGGGCTTGATCATCACCGAAGGCACCGTGGTCGGTCACCTGGCCTCCAACGGCTACCCGAATGTTCCGCATTTCTATGGCGAAGCGGCGCTGGCCGGCTGGAAGAAGGTGGTCGACGCCGTGCACGCCGAAGGCGGCAAGATCGTCCCGCAGTTGTGGCATGTGGGCAGCGTGCGCCGTATCGGTACTGAGCCTGATGCCAGCGTGCCGGCGTATGGCCCGATGGAAAAACTCAAGGATGGCAACGTGGTCGTTCACGGCATGACCACCCAAGACATCAAAGACGTGATCAACGCCTTCGCCCAGGCGGCCAAGGATGCCCAACGCATCGGCATGGACGGCGTGGAAATCCACGGTGCCCACGGCTATCTGGTCGACCAGTTCTTTTGGGAAGGCAGCAACCAGCGTACCGACGAATACGGTGGCAGCCTGGCCAACCGCTCGCGCTTTGCCATCGAGCTGATTCAGGCAACCCGCGCCGCAGTTGGCCCGGACTTTCCGATCATCTTCCGTTTCTCCCAGTGGAAACAGCAGGACTACAGCGCACGTCTGGTGCAAACTCCCGAGGCGCTGGGCGAATTTCTCAAGCCGTTGTCTGACGCCGGCGTGGACATATTCCACTGCTCCACGCGTCGTTTCTGGGAGCCTGAATTTGAAGGTTCCGACCTCAACCTCGCCGGCTGGACTCGCCAGCTCACCGGTAAACCGACCATCACGGTCGGCAGTGTCGGTCTGGATGGCGAGTTCCTGCAATTTATGGTCAACACCGACAAGGTTGCGCAACCGGCCAGTCTAGAAAAACTGCTGGAGCGTTTGAACAATGATGAGTTCGATCTGGTCGCCGTGGGCCGCGCCTTGCTGGTGGACCCGGATTGGGCAGTGAAGGTGCGCGAAGGCCGCGAGGGCGACATCCTGCCGTTCAGTCGTGAGGCGTTGATGAGCCTGGTGTAAAAGGCTGGGCGCCCGCTGATTGCCAGCGGGCGCTGTTGAAGTGGTGTGTCAGCGACATGCCTGACTATCTCGGCGCTTGGCCATGATCGGTGTTCTGTCGGTCGATGGCTGATCGACGGGAGGCTGGACAGTTGAACGTCCGGCCTCCCGTATCTTCAAGGCCTATTGTTTTGTTTTTGGCCAATACCAATTAAACGTAATAGCCATCATGCGTTGGTTCGGAATAGGTCGATTGATATTGCGTGGCGGCGTGTGGTTGCTGGTTTTGAGCTGTATCGCCATGCAGGGGCGGGCGGTTGCTGCTGTTGTGCGGCGGGCGTTGCCAGTCGTCTTGCGCAGGTTG
>NZ_JBMDIS010000115.1:0-16008 GCF_057808775.1 Pseudomonas sp. FG86
AGGGGCAGCACCGTACCGGAAAGGTCAGGTGTTGCACTCAGTTTTCGCGGCCGCCCTACTTAAACTCTCAAACCTGCTGCCCGCCCAAGAGCGTCAGCCAACGGCTTCAAGGAAGCGCCAATGCAAAATCACCTAATGCCATTCACCTCTGATGGAATTTTTGTGACACTTTCGGGCCATAACGCACTTATAGCAACTAAGCTCACCACTGATAAAATAGACCCAATTAGTAAACACCAAGATCTAAACTTCACAAACACAACTAGTGAAGATAGCAATCGGGCAAGCCTAGCGCATGGATACAACTCAAATGAATGATACCTTAGAAACAAAAAACAAAAGCGCAAAGCACATAAAACACATTTCAGGAGAAATTATAACTACTGCGCGCCAAGTCTCAATAGATATAAAGTCTCGAAATCTGATAATAATTGGTAGAAACGGATCAGGCAAAACCTCATTCTTAAAGTCGTTACACCAGATCCTAATGAACAACATTGACGAGGGACAATTATCACAACTGGAAAACCTCCGAGACCAGCTTAGACAAGCAGAAGAAACACACCAACCTAGAATAAACCCCATAACCAGGATTTCTGGCCACGAATCTACACTTAGCTATTACCGTGAAGCAATAAAAAAAATAACAGAGCCTTTGAGCATCTCGTATGTGTCCTCAGACAATTTCGTAAAGGAATATAAGGAAGCACATGCAATTATTCGTTTTTATGAGGCAACGAGAAAGTCTGAAATTCTGAAAGTAACAGCAGCAACGGCACTTACTCCGGAAATGCCTGATTATAAGAAAAAGGAAAACCTAGGACGCAACCTAGAGCAGCACCTAGTTAATCTTGAAGTCAATATTGGCTTAGCTATGAGAAAGGGAAACAAAGAAAAAATACAACGAATAGAAACCTGGTTTAAAGCTTTTGAAAAAAACCTCAAGTTTCTTTTTGAAGACGATTCAATTCACACTGTCTTTGACGATGAGAACTTAGCATTCTCTTTGAAACAAGATAACAGGCCACCCTACAGTTTTCAGAGCTTATCATCTGGCTACCTAGCTATTTTTGAAATATATGCAGACCTTCTCGTGCGAACGGAGTATTTCAGCGTACTTCCTACTGAGTTGAGAGGAGTAGTGTTAATTGACGAGATTGATGCACACCTTCACACATCCTTGCAAAGGAAAATTTTTCCCTTCTTCACAAGATCATTTCCAAACATTCAATTTATCGTAACGACCCACTCGCCGTTCGTGGTCACTTCGATTGATGACGCCCTTATTTACGACATATCGACTGGGCAGGAGTGTGAAGATTTATCTCTATTTTCTTTGGAACACGTGGTGGAAGGAATACTGGGTGTTCCTCCAATATCGCAAAAAATGCAAGATCTCTTACAGGAGCTCACTTCCAAAAGTAACGACGAAAACTTTATTCCCGAGGATATCAATAAATTACTAGAGGCACTGTCTCCACATGCGGACACCCTTGACGATGAGTCTAGAATGTTCTATGAAATAGCCTTAAACAAATATCTGACTAAGAAGCGAGCCAGAAAAAATGTTTAATGTCATACGCCCATCTACCATTCCAGCTTCCCTAGCAGCCAAAAGTAGTTATAGCGCAAAAGACGTTGTGGCATCACTAGACCAAGCCTTTCATAGCAAATGTTATATCTGTGAGACCAAAGACCCTCTTATTTTAAACATTGAACACTTCCGATCTCATCAGGGGTGCGAAAGCAGAATGTATGACTGGAATAATCTATTTTATTCCTGCGGCAGGTGCAACAACTTTAAAAGACACCATTACGATAATATTCTAGACTGTACTGATCCAACATTAAATGTACTTATGTTAGTTCGTCACATCCCTCCAAATACTCCATTCTCAAACATTATAATTGAGGCGACCAACGACGAACCCTCCACCTTGCAAACCGCACATTTACTGAACCGAATTTTCAATGAGGCTGACACTGGAAACAAGTCCATTACGAGCGTCCAGCTCAGAAAGCGGGTTTATAGGAGATATGCAAAAGTAATTCAACACATTAATACATTCATCAATGATGACGAGCTGCCTAGCGCCCGCCAGCTCGCAATCGAACACTTAAAAGCTTTAATGGATGTTAAACAAGAGTATTCAGCTTTTTTAAGGTGGCCCATCATTGAATCACCTGAACTATTTGAAATATTGAACACATCAATCAACCTTTACGAGGCTCAGCCTTCAACGTGACGGAAGTTAGCTCCGAAGACAGCGCCTCCAACTTAAAAGCATCTTCAATAAACGCCGCAGCAGTTTGCGGCGCTTGCCCTATATTCGTATGAACGTGCTCAGAGAGCTTTATATTTAAACTCTCAACAAGACAAATCACATCATTCAGAATTCGAAGAACATTTACGCTAGCGGAACCTATCCAAGTTTTTGGGACCTGAAAGTTTTGGCTAACTTCTGAAATGCTATAACGCAAGCCGTTGATTGCTTCATCCATATCCCCTCCTACTATTGCATTATGTTTTTGTCCGACCACCAAGTTGAAGTCTCTCCCAGTCGCCTGGTGTAGATCATCCATCGCCACCAGACTGGCAAATCCCCCCGACAGCAGCTTGAGTGCCCCCAGCGCCTCGATCTTCTTGATCCCGCCCACCGATTCGGTTGAATGGTCGTCCACCGTCCGGGTGTGGCTCTGGAAGCTCTCAGTGTTCTGCATCGCCTCCACTTCCCGCTCGATCGCCTTGTCTTGGATCTTGCCGTCCGTTTGGCGCAGCCAGTTACCATCGGTGTCGACGCGCTGCTGGCAGGCCTCGCTGTGCTGCCACACCTGGTCACCCTTCAGTACCCGGGGCAGGCTCAGGCCGTGCGGCAGGATCTGCGTGATAAAGGGCTTGTGCGGCAGGCCATAGGCAAAGCTTACCACCACGGTGGTACCCTCCTCTGGGAAGCCGAACATGCCCGCCTCTTGCCCACCCATCGGCGCCGGCAGCGGGAGGCCAGTCAGGATCAGAAGCCCAGGATCCGGTTCGCCATCGGGCAGCAGCACTTCCACGTCGACGCCAAAGCGCGGCCGGAAGTCGTCGCACAGACCAAGTGCGGCCGGTGCATCGGGCACGGCCACCACGCGGCCAAAGTGTGGCAGGTGGTAGCCGTCGGTCAGTTCAGGGAATTAACGCTCTACGCTGCGACAGATTGCGTCGTCCATTTAATCGCCATTTGATTGCCGGCAAGGGTCACGCTGGTGATCCTCTCGCCCTGGTTGATGGTTGCACCTGGGCGCAGTCCTGGAAGGGCCGCGATCATTGCGCTCTGGTTGCCCTGGTAGCCGTCGAACAGTTCTACCGGCAGCTGCAGCGGCGAGCGGATGCCAAAGAAGCTGTCGGCCCAACTGCCCACAAATACTTCGCCGTCACCCTGCTGCTGCCAGATAAAGTCGGGGATGCTGAACACGCTGGCCAGGCTGTCCATGGCCAGGTAACCGGCAGCCAGGCTATAGAAGAACGGCGCCTTGGCCTGGGCATAGGCCCTGTCCGGCACGCGAAAGCGCAGACCGGTCTTGTCGCTGACCTCGGCCAAGACGCCCTGCAGGTCGACATGGCGCAGGTTCAACGGCATAGGCTGCGACAGGATTTCCGCCAGTTCACGGCAGACCAGGATCTGCTGCACGCTGTTGATCGCCGTGGAGCGCTCAACAAAGCCGATGAAGTGGCGCTGCAGCGGGTTGTCGTTGTAGCCGATATCGAGCGTCACCAGACCTTTGACCGGCCCTTCTGCCTGGATGGTGAAGGTCTCCCGGCCGGGGCTTTTGATCTCCAACCGTACTTCGTCTTTGATCAGCGAGTACCTGGTACACAAAACCCCTAAATCAAAAACCCGCCTCGAAAATCTCAGCCAGATGGCCAACACCCTGGGCGAACTGAGCGAAACGGGCGCCGCCGTCGTCGCCCAACTGCTCGCCAAGCCGACAACCCGGGGTGTATCACGCAATGTCTAACAATCCTGCAGCAACACCAGCGCGGCGCTTCCCATGGAACATTGACTACACCAGCCTTTGCGATCAGTGCGGCAGGTGGCGCGCCCAAGGTAACCATGACAAGTGCAGTCAGCGGCGCCAGCTGCAGAACGCGCATCTACGCAACCACAAGCCCAAAGAGTAAGCCGCGTCCACAAGAAGATGCGCTACCAGATACTTGGCCCGGAAACGGGCCTTTTTGTTTCCGATCGTCAGACTGTCGATACACAAGCACAGCGTTAGGGGTTTACATGAGTGGGGTCGAAGCTCGCGGGAAGTCCGTGAGAATCTATTTTCAATACAACGGGGAGAAGTGCCGGGAAGCAATCCCGGGCGGCAACACGCCGGCCAACGTGGCCCAGGCTAAGCGCATGGTTGAAATCATCGAGTACGAGATTCAGGCCGGCACCTTCGATTACGCACGGCACTTTCCCAATTCGGTCAAGTTGGTGGAAAACACATTCGGTCACTACCTGGACTTGTGGTTGAAGATCAAAGCTAACAGCGTCGCGGCTTCCAGCTATCGGGGTTACGCCAACAAAGCGGAGGTTCACGTACGGCCGCGCTGGGGGAAGGTACAGATCCAAAATATCGACCACCTGGACCTGCAGGAATGGATACAGGTAACCCTGTCGAAAACGCTGAAAAACAAGACCATCCGCGACATCATCAGTAACGTCCGCCAAGTGTTCCGACTCTATCGCACCAGGATGAAAGTGGCGCACGACCCAACCGAGGGTTTAGTGGTGCGACTGCCAGATCCCGAGGCGCCCGACCCATTCACCAGGGCGGAAATCAAACAGATCCTGGAAACCCACACCAACCGCACGCAAGAACTGTTGATGGTTCAGTTCATGATATGGGCCGGCCCCCGGGTGTCCGAGACCATCGCCCTGGCCTGGGAGGATGTCGACCTGGAGCAAGGCACGGTGACGTTCCGCAGATCCAAGGTGCGCGGGGCTTACAGGGTAACGAAAACCCGGCGTTCAACGCGTAAAGTCCGCCTACTAGCACCGGCCTGGGATGCACTGCAGAAGATCGACGCACTAAATCGGAAAAGAAAGGCCGAAACAGTCGATATTGTAGAGCGGGACAACAAGACGGTACGGCAGCACAAGCTGCACTTTGTCTTCTTAAATACGAAAAGCGGTTTGCCGCACGTCAGCGACTTCGTGGTCAGGGATAGGTTTTTCAAGGCTCACTTGCTCGCGGCCGGGGTTCGCTATCGCGGGCCTGGCCAGTGCCGGCACACGTATGCCAGTCAGTTGCTGACCACAGGGATAGCGTCGATAGACTGGATTGCCGAACAGATGGGACATACCAACGGGAATATGATCCGTCAACATTATGGGACGTGGATCAATGAGGACGGGCCGGATGTTGTTGGTATGTTGCAACTGGCCTTGAAGCTGTAGAGGTCGAGATGGCTGTGAAAAAACCTCATGGACGTCCTGATGGCAAAATAGTAGCGTTACGTGGATGCCATTCTCTCACATGGATTAGAGGAAGTTTAATGAAGCGCAAATTACAGATTTTCGTATCGAGTACGTTTACAGATCTAATACCAGAAAGACAAGCCGCTGTAAGTGCGATTCTAAAGGCAGGACACATTCCTGCTGGCATGGAACTATTTACGTCCGGCGATAAATCACAGATGGATACAATAAAAAAATGGATCGACGAATCGGATGTCTACATGCTGATACTAGGTGGGCGATACGGTTCGATTGAACCAATATCTGGAATTAGCTATACAGAGCTTGAATACAACTATGCAATCGAACAAGGCAAAGCTCTTTTCGCTGTAGTCATTACGGATGCTTCTCTAGAAGCCAAAATAAAGTCAAACGGCACCGCTTTTTTAGAAAAAGAAAATCCGCAAGCGCTAAAACTTTTTAGAACAAGAGTTCTTAACTACATATCCTCATTCTTTGAAGATGAAAAAGACATTCGATTATCGGTGCATGAAAGCCTATCTGATTTTGCCTCGAGCAGGGAGCTCAAGGGCTGGATTCAGGCCGACGAGCTCGTAGATACAAAGCCGCTATTCGAAGAAATAAAGAAGTTATCCGATGAAAACAACAAGCTTAAGGATACTTTAGCCGAACTAGAGAAAAAGTCTAAGCTGAGTCAATCTTCGCTAAACAATGACTTTGATGGCATTTACGAAATGTTAAAATCCGTCGAAATAAAAATCCCCGCAAAAATCAATAACGGCGTGGAAGTATCCAATACTTTATCCAATATTTTTATAAACAATAGAGACACCATAATAAGCGGCGTAACTAATGCCGCAAGTGGTTCCGACGTAGAAGGTTTCTTCTACTTCAACATATGCCCAAAACTTCAAGTACACGGCCTGGTCGAAAACGAGAAAGTTGCTGGAGCTCAATATCGTAGATACGCCATTACTAAAGCAGGCACCGCTTTTCTAGCTGAGTATGACAGACGAGTATTCAAACTAAATAAAGAGAAGGCGGAAAAAGCTAAAAAAGAGCTCGCTTCAGCAAGCGCAGCAGAACCTACCCCTTCTGCACCGCGAACCCCAAGCAAAAAAAAGGCGGTCACTCCGCCCCCAATCAACGGTGAACTGACAGATCCTACCTAGAAAACTTACGCCACCTTAGCGGATCGAAAAACCCAGTCGGACGTTTCCATCACAAAGTCAAAGCCCGTCGACCAGCGGGAGGTCGGGGGCCCTTTGAATATAAAAGGGGCTATGCGTAATACCGACCTCTCATTCACCTCAATCGAACATACCTCGACTCAGTTCTGTCGGTTTGCCCAGCACATATTTGATATGACTAGCCGCATCGGGCACGGTGCCCTGCACTACTGCCAATAAGGTCCAGCCATCCGCCAGCAACTCATTGGCCTTTTCCGCTCCCAAGCCTCTACAACCTCTCCTACGTTTTCAAACGTCATTGCAGCTGATCCTTGTGATGGTCTCCCATTTTAGGCACACAGGCCGAAGCGGAGACGGATCCTTTCAGTACGAAAAATCATCCATCTGTCCCAGATCTGTCCCATATAGCCATTTTTCAGACGCCAAAAACCACAAACCCCCGACTTTCTCTAGGAAAATCAGGGGTTTGCGTTTTCAGAATGTGGCGGTGAAGGAGAGATTCGAACTCTCGATACAATTTCTTGTATACACACTTTCCAGGCGTGCTCCTTAAGCCACTCGGACACTTCACCGTATCTCGTCAAACCAGTTCAGTCTGTCGAGGCGCGCTAATGTAGTCGAAAGCCTTTCTGATGGCAAAGGTTTTTTTCAGAATTTTCATGCGGTTAGGGGGTATATCGGAGTGGGGGCTGTGCAGGAGGGTGATTGTGCCAATCTCAGGCACTGATCGCGAGGGTCTACCCTGGCTGCTGTGCCCTGCCCTAGGCCGTCTGCCGTCGGGTATACGGGAAAAGTCTGACTGGGTAGTCAGTCATGGTGCTTTACCAGGGCGGGCGTGGTGGGTAACGTCTGCTGCATACGTCTATAACAAATCCTACAAGGAACCGCGTCATGAGTGAGTTGATCTCCTACCACCTCGAAGACGGTATCGCCACACTGACCTTGAGCAACGGCAAGGTGAACGCCATTTCTCCAGCGGTGGTCAGCGCATTTAACGAAGCGCTGGATCAGGCAGAGAAAGACCGGGCGGTGGTGATCATCACCGGTACACCGGGGATTTTGTCGGGTGGCTACGATTTGAAGGTGATGACGGCCGGCCCTAAAGAGGCTATCAGCCTGGTGACGTCGGGCTCGACGCTGGCACGTCGCCTGTTGTCGCACCCGTTCCCGGTGATCGTCGCTTGCCCAGGCCATGCGGTGGCCAAGGGCGCGTTCCTGCTGTTGTCGGTGGATTATCGGATTGGTGTCGAGGGCCCGTTCAGTATCGGCCTGAATGAGGTGGCGATCGGCATGACCATGCACCATGCGGGTATCGAACTGGCGCGGGATCGTCTGCGTAAGTCGGCGTTTCATCGCTCGGTGATCAATGCCGAGATGTTTGACCCGCAGGGCGCGTTGCAGGCCGGCTTCCTCGATAAGGTGGTGGCGCCGGAGGAGTTGCACGCAGCGGCGCTGGAAGCCGCACGGCAGTTGAAGAAGCTCAATATGAACGCGCACAAGCACACCAAGTTGAAAGTGCGCAGTGGGCTGCTGGAAGCCTTGGACGATGCCATCATCCAGGATCAGGGCCATATCCTCAGCTAATCGCCTACACCTGCTGCACCAAAGCCCGACCTTAAGTCGGGCTTTTTCTTACAGGCATATCCGAATCATCCCTCACCGCTCTAGACAGGCTCTGTCAGCACTTGTTGAAACATGTACTTAAACATCGCCTATCTCCTTCCTATTTAGGCGCAATTGCTGAATTCAGTGCACATCCGTACACTGCGCCCACTTTTGTCTCGATGAGCCGTATCGATGCTTTTTCTGTTGCGTATGTTGTTGATGGGTCTGCACTTTATCGCCGCCGGTGGGCTGGGCGTGCTGGTGGGAATCTGCCGGCCGTTCAACCCGGACAACAGCCGCCTGTGTGCCCGCCTGTATGCACTGCCGGCCATGTGGATCTTGCGCCTGAACGTGAAGGCCGACGTGGACTCGTTGCGCAACAAGCCCGGTACGTGCGTGATCATCGCCAACCACCAGTCCAACTATGACTTGTTTGTGCTCGGCACCGTGGTGCCGCACCGCACGGTGTGTATCGCCAAGAAAAGCCTGAAATGGGTGCCGTTGTTCGGCCAGTTGTTCTGGCTGGCGGGCAATGTGCTGATCGACCGGGGCAATGCATACAAGGCACGCCGGGCGATGCTGACCACCACCCATACCTTGCAGCACAAGGACACGTCGATCTGGGTATTCCCGGAAGGCACGCGCAATCTGGGCAGTGGCCTGATGCCGTTCAAGAAGGGCACGTTTCATATGGCGGTGGCCGCGGGTGTGCCAATCGTGCAGGTGTGCGTGAGCAATTACGTCACCCATATGCGGCTGAACCGCTGGAACAGCGGTGATGTACTCATACGCTCATTGCCGCCGATTCCTACCATCGGCCTGACTTCGGATGACATCCCGGCGTTGATGCAGGCGTGTCATGCGCAGATGGATGAGTGCATCAAGGCAATGGACCTGGAACTGCAAAGTGCCGCAACAATAGAACTCGCTTCAAGCTAAGCTGCCCAACACCTGTCCTCCTAATAAGAAGTGATCAGCATCATGGGTAGAGTTGTTGCGGCCGCTGTGTACAGCGCCGGAAAGAAAGTTACTGATATCACCCTTGACGAAGGCGCGGCCTGGGCCGCCAAACCCGGTCACTTTGTGTGGATCGGCCTGGAAGAACCCAACGCCCAGGAGCTGGCCAACCTGCAACGCCAGTTCAACCTGCATGAGCTGGCCATCGAAGACGCCCTGGAAAAACACAGCCGCCCGAAGCTGGAAACGTTTGGCGACGCGCTGTTTATCGTCACTTACTCACCGGTGCGCGAGAACGGCAAGCTGGTGTTTATCGAGACCCATATCTTCGCCGGCAACGGCTACATCATCACGGCGCGCAATGGCCATTCAGCGTCCTACGGCTTTGTGCGCCAACGCTGTGAGGCGCGGCCGTTATTGCTGGAGCATGGGGAGGATTTTGTCCTCTATGCCCTGCTGGATTTCGTCACCGAAAACTACCAGCCCGTGAGCGAGGCGATCCACGCCGAGATCGATGAGCTGGAGCGCAACGTGCTGTGCAGCTCGCTGAGTGAGCGCGATATCCAGAACCTTCACGGCCTGCGTCGTGATGTGTTGCGGCTCAAGCGCTATGTGGCGCCGATGGTGGAGATCAGCCAGGAATTGCAGAAGTTGAGCTTCCCGTTTATCGACAAGAACATGCGCCCGTATTTCCGTGACGTGCAGATCCACGTGACGCGGCAGATGGAAGACCTCACCACCCTGCGCGACATTGCCAGCCAGACCATCGAGATCGGGGTGTTGCTGGAAGCGTCGCGCCAGAGTGTGGTGCAACGCAAGTTCGCCGCGTGGGCGGCGATCCTGGCGTTCCCCACGGCGGTCGCGGGGATCTATGGGATGAACTTCCAGAACATGCCCGAGCTGCAGTGGCACTACGGCTATTTCGGGGTGTTGGGGTTCATCGCTTTAGGCTGTACCGGACTGTGGGCCAGCTTCAAGCGCTCGGGCTGGCTTTGACCTTGGCCTCGGGCTTGTGTGCCACAAAGCGCATCATCCATTCCGCCACGGTGACGCCATGGTGGTCGCGTTCGAGGCTGGCCACGCCGTTGGTGTAGACCTTTTCGCCCAAGGTTGTCTGAAGAATCTCCAGCAGTTCGCGGGAATAGTCGTGGACAAATTCCGGGTGCCCCTGGAAACACAGCACCTGGTCGCCGATGTGATACGCGGCGAACGGGCAAAAGTCGCTGGAGGCAATGACCGTGGCATTTTCCGGCAAGGTGGTGACCTGGTCCTGATGGCTGATCAATAGCGTCAGTTCAGGCACCTCCGGGCTCATCCACGGGGCCTTGGCGTCGAGCTTGTAGTCGTGGATGCCCATGCCCCAGCCCTGGCCGGCGCGCTCGGTCTTGCCGCCCAACAGCAGCGCCAGCAATTGGTGACCGAAGCAGATGCCCAGCAACTTGTCGCCGCGCTGGTAGCGTTCGAGCAGGTAGGTCTTGAGGGTCTGGATCCAAGGGTCGGTACCGAAGGAGTCGGCTTTGCTACCGGTCACCAGGTAGGCGTCGAATACTTCGTCGTCCGAGGGGTATTCACCCTGCACCACGTTGTACACGACAAATTCGGCGGGAATCGGCTGCTTGGAGAACAGGCGCTTGAACATCTGCCCGTAACCTTGGTACTGATCGATCAAGCCTGGACGCAGGATATCGGTTTCCAGGATGCAGACGCGTAGCGACATAAAAAATACCTGACACGGCGATGGGAATATTGAACACCCCAAGAGCCTGCCTTGAAATACCCCTCCAAGGCAAGCCCCGCAGGATGCTCTTCGTGGGAGAGGGGCTGGCTCCCGGCAGCGGTGATCCAGCCACTGTATTCTGTGACTGATGCTCCGCTATCGGGGGCAAGCCCCCTCCCACAGGTTGATCACCGAAATACTTCACCCCGCGCCGCTTTCTCCAGCAGCAACGCCGGCGGCGTAAAGCGTTCACCATACTGCTCGGCCAGGTAGCGCGACCGCGCGATGAAGTCGTTCAACCCGTACTGATTGATAAACTGCAACGCGCCCCCGCTCCACGCCGCAAAGCCAATCCCGAAGATCGACCCCACGTTGGCGTCCGCGGTGGACATCAACACGCCCTCCTCCACGCATCGCACGGTCTCGATGGCCTGGATAAACAGCAAACGGTCACGCACATCCTGCGCTGGAATCTGCTGGTCGGCTCGCTCAAAGCGCGCCTTCAACTCAGGCCATAAATGCTTCTGCCCGCCCGCCGGGTACTCGTAGAAACCGCCCCCCGCCGCCTTGCCCGCGCGTTTGTACTCGTTGACCAGCAGCTCAATCACCACCGTCGCCGGATGGGTCGGCACGGTTTTACCTTCGGCTTGCAGGTCTTTGGCGGTTTGCTGTCGGATATGGCTCATCAGGCTGAGGGATACCTCGTCGGACACCGCCAGTGGCCCCACCGGCATGCCCGCCTTGCGCGCTTCGGTCTCGATCATCGGCGCGGCCACGCCTTCGCCAAGCATGGCGATGCCTTCGTTGGTAAAGGTGCCGAACACCCGCGAGGTGAAGAAGCCGCGGCTGTCGTTGACCACAATCGGGGTTTTCTTGATTTGCAGGACGAAGTCGAAACCACGGGCCAGGGTTTCTTCCGAGGTATGGGCGCCCTTGATGATCTCCACCAACGGCATCTTGTCCACCGGGCTGAAGAAGTGCAGGCCGATAAACTTGCCTGGGTCGGGCACGGCCGTGGCCAGGCCGCTGATGGGCAAGGTCGAGGTGTTGGAAGCGATCACCGCGTCGCTGCCGACCACGCGGTGCGCAGCGGCGCTGACCTTGGCCTTGAGGTCGCGGTCTTCGAACACCGCTTCAATGATCAGGTCGCAACCGCCCAGGTCGGCGTCATCCTGGGTTGGATGAATGCGCGCCAAGATGCTTTCCCGCTGCCCGGCGGTCAATTGCCCACGGCTGACCTTCTTGTCCAACAACGCAGCCGTGTGCGCCTTGCCCTTTTCGGCGGCGGCCAGGCTGATGTCCTTGAGCACCACGTCAATGCCTGCGCTGGCGCTGACGTAGGCGATCCCCGCCCCCATCATGCCGGCGCCAAGCACGCCGACCTTGCGTGTCACATAGGTGGCAAACCCTTGGGGCCGCGAACGGCCGGCGTTGATTTCATTGAGCTGGAACCAGAAGGTGCCGATCATGTTCTTCGCCACTTGCCCGGTGACCAGCTCGGTGAAGTAGCGGGTTTCGATCAAGTGCGCGGTGTCGAAATCCACCTGGGCACCCTCCACCGCGGCACTGAGAATGTTCTCCGGAGCCGGGAAGCAGCCGTTGGTTTTGCTGCGCAGGATCGACGGTGCGATGGCGAGCATTTGCGCGACTTTCGGGTTCGACGGCGTGCCACCAGGGATCTGGAAGGTCTTGGTGTCCCAAGGCTGTTTCGCCTCAGGGTTGGCGAGAATCCAGGCGCGGGACTTGGCCAGCAGCTCATCGAGATCCGCCGCCAGTTCATCGATCAAGCCGGCTTGCAGCGCCTGTTGCGGCCGCACTTTCTTGCCTTCGAGCAAATACGGCAGGGCCTTTTCCAACCCCAGCATGCGCACCATGCGCACTACCCCGCCGCCGCCCGGCAACAGGCCCAGGGTGACTTCCGGCAGCCCCAGTTGCACCGACGGATTATCCAGCGCGACCCGATGATGGCAGGCCAGGCAGATCTCCCAGCCACCGCCAAGGGCCGCGCCGTTGATCGCGGCCACCACGGGTTTGCCGAGGGTTTCCAGACGGCGCAGTTGCGCCTTCAACACCAGCACGCTGTCGTAGAAATCCTTGGCGTGGGCCTTGTCGACCTTGATCAGCTCATTGAGGTCGCCACCGGCGAAGAATGTCTTCTTCGCCGACGTGACGATCACGCCGGCAAGCGTGTGCTTTTCCGCTTCCAGGCGCGCAACGGTGGCTGCCATGGCCTCACGGTACACGGCGTTCATGGTGTTGGCGCTCTGGCCGGGCATATCGAGGGTGAGCACCGCGATCTGGTCCTGGCCTTTTTCGTATCGGATAGCTTGGGTCATGACAATTCCTTGGGCTCAGAGGCGTTCGATAATGGTGGCGATGCCCATGCCACCGCCGACACACAGAGTGGCCAGGCCGTAACGCTGCTGGCGCACCTCCAGCTCGTCGAGCAGGGTGCCGAGGATCGCGCAGCCGGTGGCGCCCAGCGGGTGGCCCATGGCGATAGACCCGCCGTTGACATTGACCCGGGCGGCGTCGATGCGCATGTCCTTGATGAACTTGAGCACCACCGAGGCGAAGGCTTCATTGACCTCGAACAGGTCGATGTCCTCGACCCGCAAACCTGCCTTGGCCAAGGCCTTGCGCGTGGCCGGTGCAGGGCCGGTCAGCATGATCGTCGGGTCGGTGCTGGTGACCGCCGTCGCCACGATGCGCGCCCGCGGCCGCAGGCCCAGTTCACGGCCCTTGGCCTCGGAACCGATCAACATCAAGGCGGCGCCGTCGACAATGCCGGAGCTGTTGCCCGGGGTGTGCACATGGTGGATGCGCTCCACGTGGCTGTAGACCCGCAGTGCGGTGGCATCAAACCCCATCTGCCCGATCATTTCGAAACTGGGCTTGAGTTTGCCCAGCCCCTCGAGGGTGGAGTCGCCACGGATAAACTCGTCATGGTCCAGCAACACAATGCCGTTCTGGTCCTGCACCGCGATCAGCGATTTGTTGAAGGAACCGTCTGCGCGCGCCCTGGCCGCTTTCTGCTGGGAGTGCAGGGCGAAGGCGTCGACATCCTCACGGCTGAAACCTTCCAGGGTGGCGATCAAATCCGCGCCAATGCCTTGGGGCGTGAAGTGACAGTGCATATTGGTGTGCGGGTCGAGCACCCAGGCGCCGCCGTCACTGCCCATGGGCACGCGGGACATGGACTCGACGCCGCCGACCACCACCAGGTCTTCAAAGCCGGAACGCACTTTCATCGCGCCGAGGTTCACCGCCTCCAGGCCCGAGGCGCAGAAGCGGTTGATTTGCACGCCGGCGACGCTGATGTCCCAGTCGGCCACGAGCGCGGCGGTCTTGGCGATGTCGGCGCCTTGGTCGCCCACCGGGGTGACGCAACCGAGGACGATGTCATCGACCTGATGCGTGTCGAGGTCACTGCGCCGGGCCAGTGCCTTGAGTAACCCCGCCACCAGGTTCACCGGCTTGACACTGTACAGGGCACCCTCGGCCTTGCCTTTGCCACGGGGCGTGCGTATCGCATCAAAGATCAAAGCTTGGGTCATGACGTCCTCGAACCATTGCGCAGTAGTGCCCTTACCTTAGGCCCGATTGACACGGTTTCAATGACGGATGCGCTCATAGGTTTTGACCCCCACGCTCGGACGAACGGTAGGTAGCTACAGGATTCGCCTGATTAATCGTTTTAGCGGTCTAGCCAAGGCATTGGCGCCAAGATGGCGATAGGCCTCATAGCGTTTTAATCAGTAATTGCGATTAGCTGATATGAAATGGGTCTAAGCCACGCAGAACGAGGGCTCTAAGGTTCAATCAGTAAGACGTTGCTGCCGGGTTTTGCTGGAGCAACTGTAAGAAAAGCGACACGTCACGTTGCGATACTGACCTACACCGGCACGCATTTGACGCTCAGGAATAACAACAAAAGGCAGTCAGCCATGTTCAAGCACACGAAAGTACGTCAGGCGGGACTTATTCTGTTCGCCACCACACTGATTCTGATCCTGCCCAACCTCACCAAGGTTATTGGCTGACGAATCACATGCCCCATTCTGTACATCAGGATTGCAGTTTTTGGCAGCACCTGTCGGGACATTGCTTATAGCGGTCCTGTCAGGAGCTGCCGTTTTGCGTGCGCATTTTGCGCTATCGTAGGTTCCATCCCCCTTTCGTCCGGACCTCTCTCTTGAAACCGTCCCTAGCCTTCCTCGCGCTGCTCCTGGCCCTGCCCGCCTCGGCTGCGCAACTGACCATCGAACTGGACCACGCCAGCAGGACCTGGCAGACCGCCGAGTTGCTCAAGCTTCCCGAGGCGCAGACGGTGCAGATCGTTGATGATGTGTCCTACAAACGCAACATGACCTATCGCGCAGTGCCGCTGGCGGCGCTCCTACCGGGCCTCAAGCCGGAAAACCATCTGCAAGCCGTGGCCCTTGATGGATTCGCCGCTGAACTGACGGCCGCGCCGTTGTTGCAAAAAAGCGGCGCCCGCGCCTGGCTCGCGGTGGAAGACCCCGCTCACCCATGGCCCGCGCTGGCCGACGGCAAACCCAGCGCCGGGCCGTTTTACCTGGTGTGGACCGACCCGCAGGCCGGGCCTATCAGCCCGGAACAGTGGCCGTTCCAGGTTTCCGCGATCAAGCAATTGAGGACCGTGGCCGAGCGTTTTCCCGCGCTGTTACCCGACCCGAAACTGGCGGCCGATGACCCGGTGAACCAGGGCTTTGCGCTGTTCCAGAAAAACTGCCTGGCCTGTCACCGCCTCAATGGTGGCGGCGATGCGCAGGTAGGGCCGGACCTGAATATTCCCTACAACCCCACCGAGTATTTCAGCGGCGATTTCCTCAAGCGCTATATCCGCGACCCACAGAGCCTGAGGCGCTGGCCGCAGGCAAAGATGCCAGCGTTCGCCGCCAGTGTGTTGCCTGACAGCGAGCTGGCGTTGCTGGTGGGGTATTTGAAGCATATGGCCGGGCGTAAGCAACAACCCTGAATCCAGCCAATCTCTGTAGCAGCGGATGTGCTGTGGCGAGCGGGCTTGTTGTGGCGAGCGGGCTTGCCCCGCGTTGGGCTGCGA
>NZ_JBMDIS010000116.1:0-15944 GCF_057808775.1 Pseudomonas sp. FG86
GGCTGGTTTTGGGGCTGCTGCGCAGCCCAACGCGGGGCAAGCCCGCTCGCCACAAATAGATAGCGCTGTGCCCGCCACAACAAGCCTGCTCACCACAAGGATTTCAGTCGTCTTTCTTCATCAACCCCGCCAACGCCGCAAACGGGTTGTGCGTGGCCTTGGCAATCGTCGGGCTGCTGGTGGAGCCTTCGCCGAAGTACTGCTGGTCGGTGTAGCGCGAGTGTTCGTTGTCGTGGCAATACAGGCAGAGCAGTTCCCAGTTGGAGCCGTCCTGGGGATTGTCATCATGATTGTGGTTACGGTGGTGTACGGTCAGTTCACTCAAGCGTTTGCCGGCGAACTCACGGGCGCAACGGCCGCACACGTGGGGGTACATTTTCAGGGCTTTGTCGCGGTAGCCCATTTCCCGGTCGCGTTGGGCATCGGCAAGGATGCGGTCCAGCTTGGCGGTGTGGGAGGGCGGGTTGGTCGAGCTCATCATGGCTCCTGGCTGTTTGGTGGGTCACGGATAGCGTTGATTCTAGCCGCTTGCGGGGCAAATGACCGCTGGCTTTTTCAGCAACCGTACAGCCTGGCGCCGGCGATCGTTTGTAGTATCGGTTCACTCAATTCATAAGGATCTGAAACCTATGCGTTTACCTACATGGACAGTTGCACTTCTACTCTGCGCCCTCACGGCGCAAGCCCAGGCGTTCTCCACGCCCAAGCCCGGCCAGGTGATCGAGGTGGCCCTCGACCAGTTGCACCCCACCCAGGCCGTGGTGGGGTTCGACCAGATCTACTACAGCCTGGGGCTGTTTGCCGACAAGCCCGCCAAGGTCTTCGATGAGTACTGCGAAACCAATGGCCAGGGCGAGGCCGACAAGGTGCCCGGCAAGGCTGACCTGCACCAGCCCGACAGCTTCACCTGCAAGGACCCAGTGGGCACCCATCCCGAGGACATGAAAACCGTGGTGGTCGGCCCAGCCGGGCAGCTGTACCTGACCGACGGTCACCACAGTTTCACCACCTTGTGGGAAGTGCCCGGCGGCGGCCCGCGCTTGAAGATGTGGGTCAAGGTCACTGACGACTTCAGCAACAGCCCGAACATGGCGAGCTTCTGGCAGCGCATGGAAGCGGCCCGCAAGGTCTGGCTCAAGGACAACCAAGGCCAGACCCTGCCACCGGAGCAACTGCCGGCGCACCTGGGGTTCAAGAACCTGCAGGACGACACCTTCCGCAGCCTGGTGTATTTCACCCGCAAGGCCGCCTATGGCAAGCCGGATGCTGGGGAGATCGCGCCGGAGTTCCTGGAGTTCTATTGGGGTAACTGGCTGCGCACGCAGGTGGACCTGGGCCAGTACAACCTGAACAAGAAAGGCGGCTACAAGGATGCCATCGAAGCGGTGGCCAAGCGCATGGTCAGCCTGGCGCCGGGTTCACAGGTGGGGGATAGCGGCTTTACCGCCCATCAACTGGGCGGCATGCCCCAGTTGGACCGCGATGAGCTGGAGAAGACCTTCGACAAAAAAGTGCCGTATGTGATCGATTACCGCAAATCCCACCACTGATCGGGGATCAAAAATGTGGGAGGGGGCTTGCCCCCGATGGCGGTCTATCAGTGCCAGGTGCAGTGACTGATCCACCGCTATCGGGGGCAAGCCCCCTCCCACATTGGATTTTCAGCGTTTGGTTAATGGTGCTCAGCCCTTGAGCTTTTCCGCAATCCAGATGGTGTGCCGGGTGCCCTTGTTGCCATGGGCGAATACCTGCACTTCCTCGGCCTTGAAACCGGCCTTGCGCAGTTTGTCGCTGAACAGCTTGTCGGCACTGGCCGACCATACGGCCAACACGCCCTTGGGCCGCAGGGCCTTGGCGCAGGCCGCCAAGCCACCGGCGGAGTAAAGCCAGCTGTTGGCTTTTTGCGTGAGGCCTTCGGGGCCGTTGTCCACATCGAGCATGATCGCGTCAAAGCCCTGGGGCTCGGCCTGCAGCACCTTGGCCACGTCTTCCAGGCGAATCAGCGTGCGCGGGTCGAGCAGTGGGCGCCCGGCTTTTTCCCCCAAGGGCCCGCGGTTCCACTCCACGACGCCCGGTACCAGTTCAGCCACCACCACCTCGGCGGTCTTGCCCAAATGCTTGAGCGCCGACGCCAGGGTGAAGCCCATGCCCAGGCCGCCAATCAATACCCGCGAACCGGGGCGGCCGGCGACTTTGCGGCAGGGAATTTCCGCCAGGGCGTCTTCGGAACCGTGCATGCGTGTGTTCATCAACTGGCCGCCGTCACCGCCCTGGATCTTGATGACAAAATCTTCACCGTACTCGAACAGGCACAAGGCACCGCCGTTATCGGGGATCGGGGTGGTGTCGAGCAGAACGAAACGTTTCATGGAAATCTCATTGGGAAGGGCATTCTTGCGCGGTTGGGAGTAGCCTTACGACATTCCGGTCAGGCCATGGAGCCATCGATGAAGTGCAGCATTCTAACGGTCATTGTGTTGAGCGCGCTCGCATTGGGTGCGGCGCAGGCTCAGGAGTTGCAAACCGTACCGGTCGCGCCAGCGCCAACCCCAGGCGCACCGGGCACCCCGACGCCGACGTTGTACCCGCAAGTCACCCCGCCGGCCGTGCCCAAGACCAACGGCTCCCCCGCCTTGGCGCCGATCGTATTGCCGACGCCGCCGAAGGACCAGACGGTGCCCGGCTTGCAGCAGAACGACAGCAAGCCGAAGTCGCCCGGCGGTTAAAACTGTTGGGACAGTAATTGCCCATCGGCCATGCGCAGGCGCTTGGACAACGCGATGGCGATTGCGCGGATGATCTTTGCCGCCACACGGGGCGTTTCATTGAGCATCTTTTCCAGGGCGTCCTTGCCCAGGCTCAACAAGACGCAGTCGCTGGCGGCCACGCAGCTGGCGGAACGTCGCTCGCCGTCGAGCACCGCCATTTCACCGAAGGCCCGGCCACTGCGCAGGGTGGCGATGGTCAGGCGTTGGCCATTGTGGTTGGTTTTCTGTACCGCCACCTGGCCACTGTGGAGGATGCACATGAAGGTGCCAGCATCGCCCTCGAGGAAAATCACCTCGCCCTCGGCAATGCTGCTGATATTGAAGTAGCCGGCGGCGACGTGAAAGTCTTCCGGCAACAACGGGTCGAACAGGCCGCAGTCCATGAGCATGTCGCGGATTTCGGTGTTCATTAGCGTCGGTAGTGCCATGGCTGCAATCTTGGTCCATCAAAGGTGGCGGTCCTGTGTTCAGACAGGACCGCTCCGCGAAGTTCCTTACACCAGCCCCAGCACCTTGAATACAAATGCATATTCGAGTGCTACGTCACGAATTCCCTGGTAGCGACCGCTCATCCCGCCGTGGCCGGCGCCCAGTTCGGTCTTGAGCAGCAGCAGGTTGTCGGAGGTGGCGGTCGCCCGCAGCTTCGCCACCCACTTGGCCGCTTCCCAGTACTGCACGCGGCTGTCGTTGTAGCCAGCGATCACCAGCGTGGCCGGGTAGGCCTGGGCGCTGACGTTTTCGTACGGCGCGTAGGCCTTGATGCGTGCGTACACCTCGGGCTCCTCGGGGTTGCCCCACTCGTCGTACTCGGTGATGGTCAACGGCAGTTCCGGGTCGAGCATGGTATTGAGCACGTCGACGAACGGCACTTCGGCAATCGCCGCCTGGAACAGCTCGGGGCGTTGGTTGAGCACCGCGCCGATCAACAGGCCACCGGCACTGCCGCCGCTGATCACCAGTTGCTGGGCGGTGGTCAGGCCCTCGGCGATCAGGTGTTCGGCACAGGCAATAAAGTCGCTGAAGGTGTTCTGCTTATGTTCCTGCTTGCCGTTGCGATACCAGGCTTCACCCAGCTCGCCGCCGCCGCGCACATGGGCAATGGCGAACGCCACGCCACGGTCCAGCAGGCTCAGGCGGGCGTGGGAGAACCACGGGTCGAGGCTCTGGCCGTAGGCGCCGTAACCGTAGAGGTACAGCGGCGTCGGCTTGCCGAGTTGGTCGCGCTTGACCACCAGGCTGATCGGCACCTGGGTGCCATCGGCGGAGGTGGCCCACAGGCGCCGGCTGACGTAGTCATCGGCGTTGAACACGCCGAGTACCGGGGTTTCCTTGAGCACCTGCTGCGCGCCGCTGGCCAGTTCCAACTGGCGGACCTGGGCCGGGCGGTTCAGGGCTTCATAGCGCAGGCGGATCTTGTCGCTGACGAATTCCAGGCTGTTCTGGACGTAGAGGCTGTAGGCGGCGTCGGGTAATTCCACGCGATAGGCCGGCACGCCTTGGGGGTGCACTTCGATCACCGGCAGGCCGCCGATGCGCAGGCTCAGGGTCATGGCGTAGGCGTTCAGGCTGACGCCGTCGAGCATCACCTCGTCGCTGTGGGGGATCAGGTTCTGCCACTCATCCTCGGTCGGCACGTCGCCAATGTCGGTCGCCACAAACAGGGCGTAGTTGATGCCATCACGGTTGCTGCGGATAAACCAGGTCCACGCGCCATTCAGTTGGCCGTGGTCGACATCGTATTCATGGTCCTCGACCCGTGGTGCCAGGCAGGTGAAGTCCAGGTGCGGCTGGTTGGCGTCCAGGGCCCAGATTTCGCTGGTGGTCTTGCTGCCCAGGGCCAGCAGCAACTGGCGCTCTGAGCTGGAGCGGTAGCAGTGCAGGAAGAAACGCCCGTCGGGCTCATGGAACACTTCCTGCGCGGCCGTACCATCCAGGCGGTAGCGATACAGCTTGTGTGGGCGGTGGGTGTCATCCAGCTCGCCGAAGAACAGGGTCAGGCTGTCATTGGCCCAGGTCATGCTGCCGTCGCAGTTGTCGAACGCCAGTTCGCTGACTTTGTCGGTGGCCAATTCCTTCACGTACAGGGTGTAGATCTCTTCGCCATTGGTGTCGAGGCTGTAGGCCAGGCGCTGGTGGTCGGGGCTGATGCTGAACGCGCCGAGGGAGAAGAAGCCACCGTTGGCCAGGGCGTTGGGGTCCAGCAGCAGCTCTTCGCTGCTGGCGTCCACCTGGTTGCTGTCGTCGGCCGGGCGGCGGCAGCGGTAGTGGCGGGCATACTCGTCACCGGCGGTGGTGCGTGTGTAGTACAGGTACGGGCCCCAAGGGGAGGGCAGCGACAGGTCGGTTTCGAGGATGCGCCCCTTGATCTCCTCGAACAGGGTTTCGCGCAGGGCCTGCTGGTCGGCGAGTTGGGCTTCCAGCCAGGCGTTTTCGGCCTTGAGGTAATCGAGCACTTCAGCGCTGTCACGCTCTTGCAGCCAGGCGTACGGGTCCTGGCCTGGGGCTTTGCGGGCAATCGGGGCGGCAGTGATGTGGGTCGATGAAGGCATGGATCACTCTCTGTCTGGCGGATGGTGGCAGCCATTGCAGCCGCGACACGCAAAAGCCGTTATCATAGCCGCCTGTTTGCCTACGTTGCCATGGACACCATGACCGAGAACGACTATCTGACCGCTTGGGGCCTTTACGCCTTCGCCGCTTTGGGCTGCCTGTTGGTGTGGTGGCGCATGACCCGCTGGATCTGGCGTTGGTTGCGCGAGCCGCTGCAATTGCTGATGGCGGTGCTGCTGTTCAGCCCGACCATCGTCGATCCGGTCAAGACCCAGTTCGCCCCGGCCGTGGCCATCACCGCGATGGACCTGGTGCTCAAGGTCGGCAATAACGCCTGGCGGGCCGTCTCCGATCTGTTCATGTACACGATGATCGCCTTTGGCGTGTATATCGTCATCGTGTTGATCCGTTGGCCCATCGAGCGTGCCGCCAAGGCCCGCCGTGAGCGCAAGGCCGCGGTCGATGCCGCCTTGGCTGCCGAGCCGGAAGACGAAGACGATGAACCGTTCCGTCGCCCGGCGCCGGTGAGCGGTATGCGGGTCGAACCGCGCCTTTAACGTAGTCCGCCCTGCAGCGAGAGCCCTGGCATGTGTGAATTATTGGGCATGAGTGCCAACGTCCCCACCGATATCGTATTCAGCTTTACCGGGCTGATGCAGCGCGGCGGGCGCACCGGGCCCCATCGCGACGGTTGGGGCATTGCCTTCTACGAAGGCCGTGGCCTGCGCCTGTTCCAGGACCCGGCCGCCAGCAGCGAATCGGAAGTCGCGCTGCTGGTGCAGCGTTATCCCATCAAGAGTGAAGTGGTGATCGGCCATATCCGCCAGGCCAACGTCGGCAAGGTGAGCCTGGCCAACACCCACCCATTCGTGCGTGAACTGTGGGGGCGTAACTGGTGTTTCGCCCATAATGGCCAGTTGGCGGACTTCAACCCGCGCGCCACGTTCTACCGCCCGGTGGGTGATACCGATAGCGAGGCGGCGTTCTGCGACCTGCTTAACCGCGTACGCGAGGCATTCCCGGAGCCAGTCGATATTGAGCAGATGCTGCCGGACCTGATCGCCGCCTGCGCCGAATACCGCAGCAAAGGCGTGTTCAACTGCCTGCTCAGCGATGGCGACTGGTTGTTCTGCTACTGCTCGACCAAACTGGCGCAGATCACCCGGCGCGCCCCGTTTGGCCCGGCACGCCTGAAAGATGTCGACGTGATTGTCGATTTTCAGGCCGAAACCACCCCCAATGATGTGGTCACGGTGATTGCCACCGAGCCGCTGACCGACAACGAAAACTGGACCCGCTACGAACCGGGCCAATGGAGCCTGTGGCGACGCGGTGAATGCGTCAGCCAGGGCATTACCGAGTAGGGACATCGATTATGTTGCTCAGCTATTTGCGACTGGTGCTGTTTGCCATTGGCTTGTTGGTCGGTGTGCAAGTGCCGGGGTTTATCAACGACTACGCCAAGCGCGTCGAAGCCCATCTGATCGAGGCCCAGACCGGCCTGCGCGGGTTTGAGTCCACTGCGCAGCAGTTCTTCAATGGCGACTTGCAGGCCTTGGTGGCCCACTACCGCGCCAGCGACGACCCGGTGTTCCAGAGCGATGCCAAGAGCCTGGGGGCGATGCTCGATCGCCAGGTGGCGTTGGACAAGCAATTCCAGGCCATGCAAGGCCCGTGGTACATCCGCGCCCTGCAAGTGGCGGTGGCCGCCGACCCGGATATCCGCCTGGAAACCTGGAACGGCTACAGCTACCAGATCCTGCTGACCCCCGAGGCCATGGGCTGGGGCCTGGGTGGGGCGATGTTGCTGTCGTTTGGCCTGGAGTGCCTGTTCCGCTTGATCGACTGGGTGGTGTTGGGCGGCAAGCGCCTGCGTCAGAGCCGGCCGATTGAAGAGCGGGACCTCAAGGGCCTGTAACGGTCACCGCAAGTCTAAATGTGGGAGGGGGCTTGCCCCCGATGGCGGTGGTTCAGTCACTGATGTATTGGCTGACACACTGCTATCGGGGGCAAGCCCCCTCCCACATTGGATTGGGTTCCTTCAGTTGCTCAGCACCATCCGCTCTTCGCCAACCTCTTCGGCATACCTGGCCACCACCTTCTGGCACAACCCCACAATTTCCTCCACCAACTCCACCCCCACGCGCCACGACACCACCACCTGCAAGTTCGGCAGTTTCTGCGCCATGGGCAACATCACCAATTCACCGCGTGCCAGTTCTTCGATGACCAGCACGGGGGGCAGTGCGCCAATCCCGAAGCCATCGCGCAGCAGGCGGGTAATCGCCGACACCGAATTCACACAGTTCATCCGTGGCGCGGCAACGCCATTGGCCTGCATCAGGCTGAGCACGTCCTGATGGGGGTGGGAGTTTTTCGAGTAGGTGATGATGCGTTCCTGGGCCAGTTCGGCGAGGGAAGCGTAGTCTCGGTTGTAGATCGATTGGCTGGCGACGATCCAGGCCATGGGGTGGCTGGCCAGTTCCAGGCTGCGCACGGTCTCCAGGCGGAGCAGGTCAGTTTGCAGGATCAGGTCGAGGAAGCCTTTTTGCAGCTGATCGCTGAGGTTGAGTGCGGTATCGGCGATCAATTCGATTTCCACCCGGGGGAACTGGTCCATCAATTCGGCGACCAATGGGCTCAGCCAGGTGTGGATCACCGTGTCCATCGCGCCGATACGGATGCGCCCGACCTTGCTGCTGGTGGTCTCCAGGGACTGCTTCAGGCCCTGCATGGTCACCATCATCTGCTCGGCATAATCGAGCACCTTCAAGCCTTCCGGGGTCAGGCTCACGCCCCGCGAATCACGCAGAAACAGCTTCACCCCCAGTTCGCTCTCCAGCACCGCAATGCGGCTGGAAATCGAGGCCTGGGTGGTGAACAGCTTCTCGGCGGTCAGGCGAAAACTCTTGAGCTTGGCCACCCAGACGAAGGTTTCGAGGAACTTCAAATTCATGGGATCAACTTTTTCTTATGCATGGATCGGTTTTTATTAGTTGGACGCCGCACCGGGCAAACGCCAAAAATCGAGCCATTCCACGATAAGCGTCGTTGGGGTATCAGGACAAGTTGCGAGTTCTGTGTAAAAAATCCCACACTACAAAAAAACAAAGCCTACAGGAGCAACCACCGTGAGCCGCCTGCTATTGAACTGCGACATCGGCGAAAGCTTTGGCAACTGGACCCTGGGTCTGGATGCCGAGGTCATGCCGTTCATCGATTGCGCCAACGTGGCTTGCGGTTTTCATGCCGGCGACCCGAGCATCATGCGCAAGACCGTCAGCCTGGCCCTCAAACACGGCGTACAGGTCGGCGCGCACCCGGCGTACCAGGACCTGCAAGGTTTCGGCCGCCGTTCCATGGCCTACACCCCCCAGGAAATCCAGGACCTGTTGCACTACCAGATCGGCGCGCTGGAGGGCATCTGCCGCGCCCAGGGCGGGCGTGTCAGTTACGTCAAACCCCATGGCGCGATGTACAACGACATGATGGCCAACCCGGCGCAGTTGCGTGCAGTGATCCAGGCCGTGGCCGCCTACGGCGACCTGCCGCTGATGCTGCTGGCCACCCGCGACAACAGCGCGGCCCAGGCGCTGGGTGACGAATACGGGGTGATCCTGTGGTTCGAGGCGTTCGCCGACCGTGCCTACGATCCCAACGGCCATCTGGTTTCGCGTCAATTGCCGGGTGCGGTGCACCACGATCCGGAGGTCATCGTCCAGCAATCCTTGACCCTCTCCCGTGGCGAACCCCTGACCGCCAGCGACGGCAGCCCCTTGGTCTTGCAGGCCAATACCCTATGTGTGCACGGTGACAACGCCAGTTCGATCGCCGCCGTGCAGCGCATCCGCGAGGCATTGAAGTCAGCATGAAGCCACGGATTGAAGTGGTGGCGATCGACTGCCTGATGGTGCGTCTGTTCGAGGTGATTGCCGAAGCCAACATGCCGTGGATGCTCGCCGCCACCCAGCGCTTGCGCAGCGGTTTTGGCACGGCGCTGGTGGATCTGGTGCCGTCCTACACCACCTTGATGGTGCATTACGACCTCACTGCGTTGAGCCCGGCGCAAGCACGGGGATTGATCGACCAGGCGCTGACCGACCTGCAACCCCAGGCCCAGGGCAGTGGCCAGTGCCATGTGCTGCCGGTGTGGTATGACCTGAGCGTCGGGCCTGAGCTGAGCTTGCTCAGCCGGCGCAGCGGCCTTTCGGTGGAGGATGTCATCCGCCGCCACAGTGCCCACGAATACCAGGTATTTGCCCTCGGCTTCGCTCCCGGTTTTGCCTTTATGGGCTTAGTGGACGAAGCCCTCGCCACTGCGCGTCTCAACACCCCGCGCAAACGCGTGGCGGCCGGCAGCGTGGGCATTGCCGAACGGCAAACCGCCGCCTATCCGGTGGTCTCCCCTGGTGGTTGGAACCTGATTGGCCGCACCCCGGCCAAGTTGTTTGACCGCGAGCGCGACGGCTACAGCCTGATGCAACCGGGCGACACGGTGCGTTTTGCCGCCGTCAGCCACGCCGAGTTTATCAACCTGGGTGGCGATGACACGCCGTTGGAGGCGCAGGCATGAGCCGCTTGATCATCGAGGCCAGCACCCCGCTTTGCCTGTTGCAGGACGCCGGACGTTTTGGCGTGCGCCACCTGGGCGTGACCCAGGGCGGTGCGCTGGATTGGGTGTCGATGTCCTGGGCCAATTGGCTGCTGGACAATGCGCTGGATGCGCCGGTGGTGGAAATTACCCTCGGCGGCTTTACCGTACAGGCCGAGGAATATTGCTTGCTGGCCTTGGCCGGCGCGGACCTGGGCGCCTACATCGATGAGCGTGCGATCAGCCCTGGGCGCAGTTTTATCCTGCAAAAGGGTCAGCGTTTGCGCTTTACCCAACCGTTCAGCGGCGCGCGGGCATACCTGGCTGCACCGGGTGGGTTTGATGCACCGGATGTGCTGGGCAGTTGCGCCACCGTGGTACGGGAGGAACTGGGTGGCTTGAACGGCTTTGGCGAGGCGTTGGCCGAAGGCGCGCGGTTGGCCTATTCCGGTACCGGCGGAGCGATGAAAGTGCTGAGCACGCCGGCGTTGCCAGCCAAGGCGCCGCTGGATGTGATCGTCGGCGCCCAAATTGGTCAGTTCAGCGGCCAGAGCCTGTTTGATGCCTTCAATACCGACTGGACTCTGGACAGTCGCGCCGACCGCATGGGCATGCGCTTGCTGGGCACGCCGTTGCAGTACCAGGGGCCGTCACTGATTTCCGAAGGGATTCCGTTGGGCGCGATCCAGGTGCCGCCGGATGGGCAGCCGATTGTGTTGCTCAATGATCGGCAGACGATCGGCGGCTATCCGCGCCTGGGCGCGTTGACGCCACTGGCGTTGGCGCGCCTGGCGCAGTGCCTGCCGGGGGAGAAGGTGAGGCTGGCGCCGGTGGTGCAGGAAACGGCGCATCGGCAGCAGGTGGATTTTTTGCGCCGGTTCATTTGAGCGCTGTTATGGCGCCCGAATGACGGTCAGGATTAGTCTCACATGCCTGATGGGCATTGCCGTCTTGGTTCGAGTGGGTGCATGTGGAAGTCTTAGTGCTTCATTCACTAGGGTTCCAACATGCGCTACTTGAAAATCTATGCACAGGATGTCCTCGATAATGATGTGCCCGATGTGGTCAGTCTGGAGTTTCATGACGATACCCACACCCCGACTCTCGTCCGGCAGGCCACGGCCTTCGATATTACCGATGACGGGCAGTTGGATTGGGTGATTGCCGATGATGTGAACCAGGACGGCGTCATCGATGCCGTCGACCGGGCACTGGCAATTGAACTGGCCCAATTGTTTGTTGAGTTCAATTGGTTCAGCCTCGACGCACCTTTCGACAAATACTTAAAGGTGTTTGCCCGTGACTTTGGCGGCAACGGCATACCCGACACCGTGCGTCTGCACTTTCACCAGGGCGAGGGCGCACCTACGGATGAAAGCATTGTCTACACCGCGGCGATTTACGGAGACGACAATGGCCTAGGCAGTGTTTCGATCAATCAGGATGTCAATAATGACGGCAAGGTCACCCACAAGGATGCTGAATTGCTCAAACAGTTTTCCGCGCTGTTTCTGAAGTTCGGTTGGATCGACGCCGAGCGCTGCTGAAAGCAAACCTGTAGCTCCGAGGGCTACAGGTTGCCGACTACTTCGACAAAAACCGCATCCCTTCTTCCAGCCCGCGAAGCGTCAACGGATACATCTGATCTTCCACCAGCTCCCGTACAATCCCCGTCGATGCCGTATAACCCCACGTATCCTTGGGATACGGGTTAATCCAGATCAGCTTCTTGTACTTGGCCATGAAGCGCTGCATCCACACATACCCCGGCTCTTCATTCCAGTGTTCGACGCTGCCGCCGGCCTGGGTAATTTCATACGGTGCCATCGACGCATCGCCGATAAAGATCACTTTGTAGTCGGCGCCATACTTGTGCAGCAGATCCTGGGTGGAGGTGCGTTCCGACGTGCGGCGCTGGTTGTTCTTCCACACCGACTCGTACACGAAGTTGTGGAAGTAGAAATACTCCAGGTGCTTGAACTCGGTCTTGCACGCCGAGAACAGTTCTTCGCAGATTTTTACGTGGGCATCCATCGAGCCGCCGATATCGAACAGCAACAATAGCTTGATGGTGTTACGCCGTTCCGGGCGCATCTGGATATTCAGCAGCCCGGCATCGCGGGCGGTGTGGTCGATGGTGCCGTCGATATCCAGCTCTTCGGCAGCGCCCTGGCGCGCGAACTTGCGCAGGCGGCGCAGGGCGATCTTGATATTGCGCGTACCCAACTCGACCTGATCGTCGAGGTTCTTGTACTCGCGCTGATCCCAGACTTTTACCGCCTTGCCCTGGCGCTTGCCAGCGTCGCCGACGCGAATGCCTTCAGGGTTGTAGCCGCCGGAGCCGAACGGGCTGGTACCGCCGGTGCCGATCCACTTGTTACCGCCGGCGTGACGTTCCTTCTGTTCTTCCAGGCGTTTCTTGAACGCTTCGATCAGCTTGTCCAGGCCGCCCAGGGACTGGATCTGCGCGCGTTCTTCGTCGCTCAGCGAGCGCTCGAATTCCTTGCGCAGCCAGTCTTCGGGGATCAGCGCCTGCAGGTGGTCGTCGAGCTTTTCCAGGCCGTTGAAATAGGCGCTGAAGGCGCGGTCGAACTTGTCGAAGTGCCGCTCGTCCTTCACCAGGATCGCCCGGGCCAAGTAGTAAAACTCGTCCATGTCGGCGAAGGTCACGCGCTGCTTGAGCGCGTTGATCAGGTCGAGCAGCTCGCGCACCGACACCGGCACCTTGGCGGCACGCATCTCGTTGAACAGGTTGAGCAACATTAGCGATTACCGCGACGGCTCATGAACGCCAGACGCTCCAGCAACTGCACGTCTTGCTCGTTCTTGACCAAGGCACCGGCCAGGGGCGGGATGGCCTTGGTGGGGTCGCGCTCGCGCAGCACCGCTTCGCCGATATTGTCGGCCATCAACAACTTGAGCCAGTCCACCAGTTCGGAGGTGGAGGGCTTTTTCTTCAGGCCCGGTACTTTGCGCACGTCGAAGAACACGTCCAGCGCTTCGCTGACCAGGTCTTTCTTGATGTCGGGGTAGTGCACGTCGACGATCTTTTGCAGGGTGGTGCGGTCGGGGAAGGCGATGTAGTGGAAGAAGCAGCGGCGCAGGAACGCGTCCGGCAGCTCTTTTTCGTTGTTGGAGGTAATGATGATGATCGGGCGTTTCTTGGCCTTGATGGTCTCGTCGATTTCGTAGACGTAGAACTCCATCTTGTCGAGTTCTTGCAGCAGGTCGTTGGGGAACTCGATGTCGGCCTTGTCGATTTCATCGATCAGCAGGATCACCCGCTCTTCGGACTCGAAGGCTTCCCAGAGCTTGCCCTTCTTCAGGTAGTTGCGCACGTCGTGCACCTTGTCCACACCCAGCTGCGAGTCGCGCAGCCGGCTGACCGCGTCGTACTCATACAGGCCCTGGTGGGCCTTGGTGGTGGACTTGATGTGCCAGGTGATCAGCTTGGCGCCGAAGGATTCGGCCAGTTGCTCGGCGAGCATGGTCTTGCCGGTGCCCGGCTCACCCTTGACCAGCAACGGGCGCTCCAGGGTGATGGCAGCGTTGACGGCCAGTTTCAGGTCATCGGTGGCAACGTAGGCCTGGGTGCCTTCGAACTTCATCGGTCATTCCTCGAATTCATCAATGCCCGGACTATACCGCGCGGCCCCGGCGACTGTGAACGCAGACGGGTTATTCAGTCTCTGAATGGCGGGTCACACATTCATTAGGCGCGTGGTTCAGTCAGCACTGGGCTTGGGCTGTTCATAGCGTGCGTTGAATGCTTGGATAAAACCGTTACGCAAAATCGCCAAAAATGCAGAGAACGCGCTGACATTTTGCTGATGCACGCTGCCACTGAGTTCCACGCGGGTGGCGAACTGGTTCTTCGCCTGGTTCTTCAGCACGGTCTCGCTGGTGCCCACCACGGCCTCCCAGATCGAACGAAAGATGTTCTTGTCCTTGTTCTCCACATCCTGCTGCCAGTCGAAGACCTCTACATCACGCAGCAGCGGCTTGATGTACCCGGTCAATTGGCCTTTTTCCGCCTGGGCCTCGATCACCACATCCCCGGTACCGGCCTTGAAGTCGAACTTGCCATAGGCCGAGGCGAAGTCATTCATGCGCTTGAGCTGCAAGTCCCTGGCGCGAAAGCGAAACTCGAAATTCTCGAAATTGCTCAGCGGGTCGAAGGTGGCGGTGGCTTCCAGCGGGGCCTGGCCTTGCAGCAGGGCCTTGCCGTCGAACCGCGCGTCGCGCCGGCCTTTGACGTTCACCACATTGGTCAGGTTGTAGAAGCTGGCGTTGACGTCGGTCGCGTCGATCTTCACTACGGGTTTGGAACTGAAGTTGTGGAAGGCGATCTTGCCGTCCTCAATGCGCACCTCATCGAGGGTGATGGGGGCCAACTTACTCAGCTGCTCGCGCCAGTCGGTGCCTTTACCGGTCTGGGAGGCTTGCTTGTTGGCGCCGCCGTCGACGAAGTTCACTTCGGGCTGGATAAACAGCACTTTGGCCACCACCGCGTGGTCGTACCAAAGAGAGTGCCAGCTTACTGCCAGGTCGATCAGCGGCGCCTTGACGAACGGGACGGGCACCTTGCCGTCGACCTTGATGATCTCAAGGCCGTTGATCCTGTACGCGCCACGCCACAGCGCGAGGTCCACGTCGGTAACCTGGCCGCGGTAATCGCCCATGTCGGCGAGCTTGTCATTCAGGTAGTTACGCACCAGATAGGGCAGCGCGATGCTCACGGCGACCAGGACCACCAGTAATCCGGCAATGGTCCAGAGTGGCCAGCTGTAGCGACGTTTCATGGGGCAGTTCTCCTTGCGGGTAGGAGATGGACTGTTGGGACACGCGCAACGTTCCTCTGACTGGACGCTTGGCGGCACGAGGCATACCCTTGGAACCTTTCTTGAAATCGCCCAATAGGACCCGCCATGAGCCGCATTTTTGCAGACAACGCGCACTCCATCGGTAACACGCCCCTGGTTCAGATCAACCGTATCGCACCGCGTGGCGTGACCATCCTGGCCAAGATCGAAGGGCGTAACCCAGGTTATTCGGTGAAGTGCCGCATTGGCGCAAACATGATCTGGGACGCCGAAAGTACCGGCAAACTCAAGCCGGGCATGACCATTGTCGAACCGACTTCCGGCAATACCGGTATTGGCCTGGCCTTCGTCGCCGCGGCCCGTGGCTACAAGTTGGTGTTGACCATGCCAGCGTCCATGAGCATCGAGCGGCGCAAAGTGCTCAAGGCCCTGGGTGCCGAACTGGTGTTGACCGAACCGGCCAAGGGCATGAAGGGCGCGATTGAGAAAGCCGGCGAAATCCTCGCCAGCGACCCGGCCAGCTACTTTATGCCGGCCCAGTTCGACAACCCGGCCAACCCGGCGATCCACGAGAAAACCACCGGCCCGGAAATCTGGAACGACACCGATGGCGCCGTGGATGTATTGGTGGCGGGGGTGGGGACGGGCGGCACCATTACCGGTGTGTCGCGTTACATCAAGAACATCGCGGGCAAGCCGATCCTGTCGGTGGCCGTCGAACCCATGGTGTCGCCGGTGATCACGCAGGCGCTGGCCGGTGAAGAGATCAAGCCCAGCCCGCACAAGATCCAGGGCATCGGCGCCGGGTTCGTGCCGAAAAACCTCGACCTGTCGATGGTTGACCGTGTGGAACTGGTGACCGATGAGGAATCCAAGGCCATGGCCCTGCGCCTGATGCAGGAAGAGGGCATCCTGTGCGGTATTTCCTGCGGCGCGGCCATGGCCGTGGCCGTGCGCCTGGCGGAAAAACCGGAAATGCAGGGCAAGACCATCGTGGTGATCCTGCCGGACTCCGGTGAGCGCTACCTGTCGAGCATGCTGTTCAGCGATTTGTTTACCGACCAGGAAAACCAGGCTTGATGTGATCGCCTGTGGCAAGTAGATGGGTTTATTGTGGGATGAGCAGGCTTGTTGCGGCGAGCCGGCCTGTTGCGGCGAGCAGGCTTGTTGTGGCGAGCGGGCTTGCCCCGCGTTGGGCTGCGTAGCAGCCCC
>NZ_JBMDIS010000117.1:0-15869 GCF_057808775.1 Pseudomonas sp. FG86
ACACATACTGTGACTGACGCACCGCCATCGGGGGCAAGCCCCCTCCCTCATTTGGTCTTAGGTTTCGGCCGATTACAGCGGCAGGGTCGGGTAGTCGATGTAACCAACTGGCCCTTTGCCGTAGAAGGTTTCCGGGTGCGCTTCGTTCAACGGCGCATCGGCCTTCAGGCGAGCCGGCAGGTCCGGGTTGGCAATGAACGGTATGCCGAAGGCCACCGCATCCGCCTTGCCCGAGGCCAGCCAGGCATTAGCGCTGTCCTTGGTGAAACGTTCGTTGGCGATATAGGGGCCGCCGAAGGCTTTTTTCAGTTGCGGGCCGAGGCTGTCGGCACCTTCCTTTTCACGCGAACAGATAAAGGCGATGCCTCGCTTGCCCAGTTCGCTGGCGACGTAGGTAAAGGTTTCCGCCAAGTTGTCGTCACCCATGTCATGGGCGTCGGCGCGGGGGGCCAGGTGCACGCCCACACGGCCGGGGCCCCAGACTTCGATGGCGGCATCGGTCACTTCCAGCAACAGCCGTGCGCGGTTTTCCAGGGAGCCGCCGTATTGATCGGTGCGCTTGTTGGTGCTGCTTTGCAGGAACTGGTCGAGCAGGTAGCCGTTGGCGCCATGGATTTCCACGCCGTCGAAGCCGGCGGCCTTGGCGTTCTCGGCACCGGTGCGATAGGCGTCGACGATGTCGGCGATTTCAGCGGTTTCCAGCGCGCGTGGTGTCGGGTAGTCGGCCAGTGGGCGCACCAGGCTGACGTGGCCTTTAGGCTGGATGGCGCTCGGGGCAACCGGGGTCTCACCGTTCAGGTAGGACTCATGGGAGATGCGGCCAACGTGCCACAGTTGCAGGAAGATCTTGCCGCCCGCGCCATGCACCGCCTTGGTCACATTGGCCCAGCCGCGCACCTGGTCGTTGGACCAGATGCCCGGGGTGTCCGGGTAGCCCACGCCCAGCGGCGTCACGGAGGTGGCTTCGCTGAGGATCAGCCCGGCGGAAGCCCGTTGCACGTAGTACTCGGCCATCAGCGCGTTGGGTACGCGGCCGGCATCGGCACGGCAGCGGGTCAGCGGCGCCATGATGATGCGGTTCGACAGTTCCAGGTCGCCCAGTTTGATCGGATCGAAAATAGTCGTCATGGGATAACACCCTTCTGTTTGAAGTTGATCAGTTGGTCGCAGGGGCCAGGTCGGCATCGCCGCTCTGACGGAAAGTAATCAGGGTTACCAGCAGGGCCAGGATCGCCAGGGCCGCAGCCGCCAAGGGCACGCTGGTCAGGCCGAAACCGTGGGCAATCACGCTGCCGCCGACCCAGGCGCCGAGGGCGTTGCCGATGTTGAAGGCGCCGATGTTCAGGGTGGACACCAGGTTCGGTGCGGCCTTGCCGAAGGTCACCACGTTGATCTGCAGCGCAGGTACGGCGGCAAATGAAGCGGTGGCCCACAGGAACAGGGTGATCTCGGTCGGGATCACGGCGACGCTGGTCCAGGTCAGTGCGGTGGAGACCACCGCCATGCTGATGAATACGCCAATCAGGGTGGCCGCCAGGCGTTTGTCCGCCAGCTTGCCGCCGATGATGTTGCCCACGGTGAGGCCCAGGCCGATCAGCAGCAGGGTCCAGGTCACGCCCTTGGGCGATACGCCGGTGACATCACCAAGCAGTGGTGCCACGTAAGTGAAAAGGGTGAACATCGACGCGGCGAACAGTGCCGTCATGCTCAGCGACAGCCAGATGCCAGCCCCTTTGAGGGCGGCCAGTTCGGCGCGCATGTCGAGTTTTTCTTCGTCCCGCTTGGCCGGCAGGAAACGGATCAGGCCGATCAAGGCGATCACGCCAATGACGGTCACCGCCCAGAAGGTCGAGCGCCAGCCGGCTTGCTGGCCCAGGGCGGTACCCAATGGCACACCGAGTACGTTGGCCAGGGTCAGGCCGGTGAACATCAAGGCGACGGCCGAAGCGCGTTTGTTGGCCGGCACCAGGTTGGCCGCCACCACCGAACCGATACCAAAGAACGCACCGTGGCACAGCGCGGTGACCACACGGGCAAACATCAGCACGTTGTAGTCACTGGCCAGGGCGCAAAGCAGGTTGCCGATAATGAAGATGCCCATCAACGCTACCAGGGCGGCCTTGCGTGGCAGCTTGGCGGTCGCCAGTGCCATGAACGGTGCGCCGATCGCCACGCCCAGGGCGTAGCCGGTGACCAGCCAGCCGGCACCGGGAATCGACACACCCAGGTCCGCCGCCACATCGGGCAACAGGCCCATGATGACGAACTCGGTGGTGCCGATGGCGAAGGCGCTCAGGGCCAGGATGAGGAGCGAGAGGGGCATTTGGGTTTCCTTGTTAAAGCGGTGCGCGCATTTCAGAACTGACTTCAGGGCTGAGTTCAGTCACGAGTGCCGCGAGAAAAGCCTGGATGGTTTCCTCGTTGCGTTTGAAAAAGTGCCACTGCCCGGCCTTCTGGCTGCTGATCAATCCCGCCCGTTGCAAGGTGGCCAGGTGGGCCGACACGGTGGACTGGGACAAGCCGCAACGCTGGTCGATCTGGCCAGCGCAGATACCGTATTCGTGGTTGTGCAGTTGCTCGGGGAACTGCACTTTCGGGTCTTTGAGCCAGGTGAGAATGTCTCGTCGTACTGGGTGTGCCAGGGCTTTTATTATTTCGTCGAGGTCAATGGACATGGCAGTTGCTCGGTTTCGTAAAGCGTTATATCGCGATGAGGCGAACTTTAAATCGATACATCCCGATATACCAATATGATTTCGGTCTTAGCCAAGACTGAATCGGTATATCGGGTTATAACGATACGTGGGTCGCAGTGATAGACTGCGCACCATGAATTATCTCGCACATCTGCACCTGGGCGGCCAACTTCCTGCTCAACTGCTGGGCAGTCTGTATGGCGACTTTGTCAAAGGCCGCCTGCAAGGCCAGTTCAGCCCGCCCATCGAAGCGGCGATCCAGTTGCATCGCTCGATCGACCGCTTTACCGACAGCCACCCGTTGGTCGGCGAGGCGTTGTCGCGCTTCAGCCTGACCCGCCGGCGCTACGCCGGGATCGTCCTCGATGTGTTTTTCGATCACTGCCTGGCGCGGGATTGGGCGCTGTATGCCGAGCAGCCCCTGGAGCGCTTCACCTCGCAGGTGTACCGCGTGCTCGCGGCCGAACCGCAATTGCCGGGACGGTTGGCGCAGATTGCACCCTTTATGGCGGCGGATGATTGGCTCGGTTCGTACCGGGAGTTCGCGATGATGGAGCCGGTGTTGCGCGGGATTTCGCGGCGGCTCACGCAGCCTGATGAGCTGGGGCATGCGATGCAGGAATTGCGGATTCTGTATGAGCCGCTGAGCAAAGACTTCAGTGAGTTCTACCCGGAGCTACAGGCGTTCGCACAACGCCAACTGAATACCGGGATCTAAATGTGGGAGGGGGCTTGCCCCGATAGTGGTGGTTCAGCCAATGAATCTGTTGACTGACACACTGCCATCGGGGGCAAGCCCCCTCCCACATTGTTGCCCGTGCCCGCTTCAGGCCGCGAAGGCCGGCCGAACCGCAATCTGTTCTGTTTCCGGCAGGGCCCCAAACAACGCCTTCTGCACCGCCTGCTGCGCCTGGAACGCCAGTGCCGCGCGTTCCTGCCCGGCGCAGGCAATCGGCTTGAGCACATGGATTTCCACGTCGCCCTGGTCATTGCCGAACAGGCGCATCAGGTGCGAGAGCAAATCATCATCGCCAATAAACGGTGCCAGCGGGTCCACTTGCCCGTCGCGCAGATAACGGATCGCCACCGGTTGCAGCGATACATCGGCATCGATCGCACTGGCCAGCAAGCGCCCGTGAAAGGTGCGCAGGCTGCGCCCGTCGGTGGTGGTGCCTTCGGGGAACATAAGCAGCGGGTGCTGTTGCTCCAGGTGGCGGGTCATTTGCTTGCGGATCAACTGGCTGTCGCCCGAACCGCGACGGATAAATAAGCTACCGGCCTTCGCCGCCAACCAGCCGGCCACCGGCCAGGTGCGCACTTCGGCCTTGGACAAAAACGACATCGGCGCCACTGCGCCCAACAACGGAATATCGGTCCACGACACGTGATTGCTCACCCACAGCATCGGTGTCTGCGGCAACTCGCCGTGCACCGTCACCCGAAAGGGCAGGGCATTGGTCAATCGCGCCATAAAGAACCGCGACCAACGTTGACGCCGCACCATCGAGTTAGCCACGCCCAGGCGCTCGAACACACCAAACACACTGGCCATGCTCAAGCCCAGCGCCACCACCAGCAGCACGCGGGCGATGCGCCCGTACACGCGCAGGCGGCGCATCACATGGCCGCCTTGAAGTGGCGTGCGTAACGCGGGCACAGTTCATCGCGCTTGAGCAGGATAAACACGTCGGCCACTTGGAAATCCTCATCCCAGCACGGCTCGCCGCAGATCTTCGCACCCAGGCGCATATAGGCCTTGAGCAGCGGCGGCATTTCCGCGATCACGTTGGACGGCAGATCCAGCGCCGGCAGAGGTTTTTTCGGCTCGGCGCGCAGATGTTCGTTGCACAGGTAGCGTTCGCGCAGGCGTTGCATGATGGCGTGGGCCTGGATGCCGCCGTCGTGCATCGGGATGCTCGCACACCCCATCAGGTAGCTGTAGCCGCCCTGGTTAAGCACCTCGGCCAACTCGCCCCATAACACGGCGATGGTGCCGCCGTTGCGGTAGGCGGGGTCGACACAGGTGCGACCGATTTCCAGGATCGGGCCCTGTAAATGCAGGAGGCCATGCAGGCTGAATTCTTCTTCGCTGTAGAACCGGCCCAGGCTGCTGGCGGCCTGGTGGTCGAGTAAACGGGTGGTGGCGACCAGTCGACCGCTGTTCAAATCCCGCACGCCGATGTGGCTGCAGTGAACATCATAGTCATCCATGTCCAGCCCCAATTCCGCGCCTTTCAGCTTGGCGTTGAATTCGCCGCTGAACACGTTGAACCGCAGGGCCTGGGCTTCCTGCAAAGCCTTTGCGCCAACCAGGCGTTCGGCTTGCAGACGGCGTTCATTGCCGGTGTCGCTGATGCGGGCGATCTGAGTCATGGCGAATCTCCGAGTGCCAGCCACCTTTCGGCCGGTCGACTTGTTTGTCCAAACTCAGGCTATGTAGGCTCGGTGTCATCTCCATGAAGTTCCGGTGACGCTTAGATGACAGCCCTCCGTGTCGCCAATCTGTCATCGGCCTCGGCTAGGCTCGCGGGCTTGAACGCCCCCTTGAGTTTGTGTCCATGGTCCGAGGCCTGTTGTGCGTTGCCCTGCTGTCAGTCACCGTTACTGCCCACGCTGAAACCTGGCCTGACAAGGAGTGGGCCAAGGCCCCGCCGCTCTCCGGTCCTGCTGTCGATGCCTTGAATGCCTATGCATTCCCCGCGCGTGACGACACCCATCGCCTAGGTATTCGAACCGACGCGCTGCTGGTGATTCGCGATGGCGCAGTCGTCTATGAGCGCTACGCCGAACCCACCACCGCGAGCACGCCGCACTTGACCTGGTCGGTCAGCAAAAGCCTGATGGCGACGGTGCTCGGCGTGGCCTATGGCGAAAAACGCTTCAAGTTGACTGACCCGGTGGCGCGCTTCTATCCGCCAATGAAACAGCACCCGACGGTCAGCATGGCCGACCTGCTGCACTGGGCCTCGGGCCTGGATTGGCAGGAAGACTACGAGTTCGCCCCGCTGAAATCCTCGGTCGTCGCGATGCTCTATACCCGTGGCCGCGCCGACATGGCGGAATTCACCGCCGGCATGGACGCCGCCAGTGCACCGGGCCGGGTCTTCCGTTACTCCAGCGGCGACAGCAACCTATTGTCCGCGGCCCTCAAAGGGATGCTCGGCCACAAGGCCTACATGAGCTACCCCTGGGATGCGTTGTTCAAGCCGTTGGGTATTCACAACGCCACCTGGGAAACCGATGCCGACGAAACCTTTGTCGCCTCGTCCTACGCCTACCTCACCGCGCGCGACCTGGCGCGCGTCGGCCTGCTGATGGCGCGCGACGGACGCTGGGGCGATCAACAATTGCTGCCCGAAGACTGGGTTGCTTTCAACCGTAAACCTTTCGACCAATACAAGGCCGGCCAGGACGAAGCCGTCCCCGGCGGCCATTGGTGGCTCAATCGCGAAGTGCAGGGCGCTGCCCGACCCTGGCCCGATGCCCCCGCCGATACCTTCGCCGCCCTCGGGCACTGGGGGCAGGCGCTGTATGTGATGCCGGATGAGCGCCTGGTGATTGTGCGCTATGGCGATGATCGCGACGGCAGCTACCGCCATAACGAACTGCTCAAGCGCGTGCTTGCGGCGGTGCAACCATGATTCGTCGTCGGCCGTTCACCAGCCTTTTTCTCGTGCTGTTGCTTGCCCTGTTGGGCTGGGTCTGGCACGAGCGCGTCAACCTGCAAGCCTTCCCCGACATCATCGCGGCGTATACGGCCAAGGAGTACTGCTCGTGCCGGTATGTGGCGGACAATCCAGCCGAGTATTGCCGGGGGTATGTGAAGCAGTACGTGCCGATCAGTGCGTTCACCGATGACCCGAAGCGCAGTGAAGTCACCGCCAGTGGATTGGGGCGTACCCATACCGCCAGATGGTTGGGCGAACACCAGGGGTGCCGCCTCATCCCCTGAAACGTCATACCCGATGTGGGGGCGGCTGTGTCAGTTACATTGCGCCCGGCAGGCGGCACAGTTAAGGTTCGTTCAGGTTTTTCGCCCCACGAGTCCTTAATGTTCAACGCGTCTGTCATCAAACCCCTGGCCTTCGCCGTGCTGGCCGCTGCCGCAGTGCCTGCCCATGCCGACTGGTACCTGGATAACGAATCCTCACGCCTGTCGTTCGTCACCACCAAAAACACCGAGATCGCCGAGGTGCAGCGCTTCCTGGTGCTGCACGGCAAGGTCGACAGCAAGGGCGCTGCGCAATTGGAGGTGGAGCTGGAATCGGTCAACAGTGGCATCCCGCTGCGTGATGAGCGCATGCGCAATCAACTGTTCGAGATCAAGACCTTCCCTGAAGCGCTGATCAGTGCGCAGATCAACCTGCAACCCATCAATGACCTGGCCCCTGGCGCGCAATTGGAATTGCGCCTGCCCATGAGCGTCACGTTGCATGGCAAGACCCAGACCTACAACGCCGAGCTGCTGGCCACGCGCCTGGATGACCGGCGTTTCCAGGTGGTCACCTTGGAACCGTTGGTGTTGCACGCCGAGGATTTCGACCTGGCACCCGGTGTGGCGGCATTGCGCAAGGTGGCTGGGCTCAAGTCGATCAGTTTGTCGGTGCCGGTGGGTGCGGTGCTGATCTTTACGGCGCGCTGACGTGAGCGGCGCAGTGTTCCCGTGGCGCAGCGCCAACCGGTTCGAGTTGTTGATCGACGGCCCGCAGTTTTTTCCGCAGATGCTGGTGGGCATTGCCCGGGCAGAGCGTCAGGTGGAGCTGGAGCTGTACCTGGTGGAAGCCGGGGCCTGCGCCGAAGCCATGGTGCAGGCGCTGGTGTTGGCGGCTGGGCGTGGCGTGCGGGTGCGTTGCTTGTTTGACGATTACGGCAGCCTGGCGTTTACCCTCGGGTTGCGCAAACGCTTGACGGATGCAGGGGTGGAACTGCGCTTTTACAATCGCTTGAGCTGGCGGCGCTGGATGCGCAACCTGTATCGCGACCACCGCAAGCTGTTGCTGATCGACCAGCAAATCGCCGTGGTCGGCGGCACGGGCGTGACCGATGAATTCTGGACCCCAGGGCAAGACACCGCTGACTGGCATGAAGTGATGGTGCAGATCAGCGGGCCGCTGGTGCTGGATTGGCAGGCGTTGTTCGACCGGCAATGGCACGCGAACAGCGCGCGCCGGGAGTGGAAGCCCGCCACTCATTTCGGTTTGCCGCGCCTGCCCAAGGTGCCCGCGACGGGGCCAGGCCTGGGGCGCGTGGCGTATGCCGATGCGCGCCAGCACCGCGACATCCTGCAATCGTTGATTCGCGCCTTGAACAGCGGCAAGCACCGCATCTGGTTGGCCACCCCGTACTTCCTGCCCACCTGGGGGGTACGCCGTGCCTTGCGCCGAGCGGCGGGACGCGGGGTCGATGTGCGTCTGCTGCTCACCGGGCCACGCACCGATCACCCCTCCGTACGCTATGCCGGGCACCGTTATTACCCGCGCCTGCTGCGCTCGGGTGTGCAGATATTCGAGTACCAGCCGTGCTTCCTGCACCTGAAGATGGTGTTGGTGGATGACTGGGTCAGCATCGGCTCATGCAATTTCGACCACTGGAACCTGCGCTTCAACCTGGAAGCCAACCTGGAAGCGTTGGACCCTGAGTTGACGCGGGACGTGGTGGACAGCTTCGAGCGGGATTTTACCCAGAGCCAGGCGGTGAGCCTGGAAGCGTGGAAATCGCGGCCGTTGTGGCGGCGAGTGAAGCAGCGGGTGTGGGGCTGGATTGATCGCTTGGTGGTGAACGTGCTGGATCGGCGCGGCTAGCAAGAACACTGAGATCAAATGGGGGAGGGGGCTTGCCCCGATAGCGGTGATTCAGCGACAGATCTGCTGGCTGATACACCGAAATCGGGGGCAAGCCCCCTCCCACATTTTTTGACCGTGTCAGGTGTCAGAGCAGTTCGAAGGTCTGCTGCTGCACATCCTGGGAATCCAGCCCGATCTGGACATTGAACTCGCCCGGCTCCGCTGCGAACTTGAGCTGGGTGTTGTAGAACTTCAGGTCTTCCTCGGTGATGGTGAAGTGCAGCGTGCGCTCTTCACCGGCCTTGAGCATGATTTTCTGGAAGTTCTTCAGCTCCTTGATCGGGCGGATCATTGAGCCGGCCACGTCCTGGATATACAACTGCACCACGGTTTCGCCGTCCACCTTGCCGGTGTTGGTCACGGTGACACTGGCGTCGAGCTTGCCGGTCTTGTTCAGGGTGGTGGAAGACAGCGCCATGTCCGAGAGGCTGAACGTGGTGTAGCTCAGGCCATAACCGAACGGGAACAGGGGCCCTGTGGTGTCATCGAAGTACTGCGAGGTGTAGTTGCCCGGCTTGCCTGGGGTGAAGGGCCGGCCAATGGTCAGGTGGTTGTAGTAGGTTGGAATCTGCCCCACCGAACGTGGGAAGGTGATCGGCAGCTTGCCCGACGGGTTGTAGTCACCGAACAGCACGTCGGCGATGGCATTGCCGCCCTCGGTGCCGGCGAACCAGGTTTCCAGGATCGCGTCGGCTTGCTGGTTCTCTTCGAGAATCGACAGCGGGCGGCCGTTCATCAGTACCAGCACCAATGGCTTGCCGGTGGCCTTGAGCGCCTTGATCAGGTCGCGCTGGCTTTGCGGGATATTCAGGTCGGTGCGGCTCGACGATTCGTGGGACATGCCACGGGATTCACCCACGGCGGCGACCACCACATCGGCATCCTTGGCGGCCTTGACCGCTTCATCGATCATCACCTGGGCAGGGCGCGTGTCATCCACCACTTCCGGGGCATCGAAATTGAGGAAGTTGAGGTAGTCGACCACGGCCTTGTCATTGGTGATGTTGGCGCCACGGGCATAGATGATCTTGCCTTTTTCGCCGATCACCGCGTTGAGGCCGTCGAGCAGGGTCACCGATTGTGCCGGCTTACCGGCGGCGGCCCAGCTGCCCATCATGTCGATGGGCGCCTTGGCCAATGGACCCACCAGGGCAATGGTCGCGGATTTCTTCAGCGGCAGGGTACCGTTCTGGTTCTTCAGCAAGACCATGCTGCGGCGCGCCACGTCACGCGCTTCGGCGCGGTGCAGGCGGCTTTCGGCATAGGTGTCGGCCGGGTCGTCCTCGGCCTTGCCGATACGCAGGTACGGGTCTTTGAACAGGCCCATGTCGTACTTGGCGCCAAGCACCTCGCGCACGGCGTTGTCGATGTCGCTTTGCTCGATCTCACCGGACTTGAGCAGCCCTGGCAATTCCTTGCCGTACAGCGAGTCGTTCATGCTCATGTCGATGCCGGCCTTGATCGCCAGCTTGGCGGCTTCACGCCCGTCCTTGGCCACGCCGTGCTTGATCAGCTCGAAGATCGCACCGTGGTCGCTGACGGCCAGGCCCTTGAAGCCCCAGTCCTTGCGCAACAGGTCGTTCATCAGCCAGGTGTTGGCGGTGGCGGGTACGCCGTTGATCGAGTTGAGCGCCACCATCACGCCGCCGGAACCGGCCTTGATCGCCGCGTGGTACGGGGGCAGGTAGTCCTGGTACATCTTGACCGGGCTCATGTCGACCACGTTGTAGTCGCGCCCGCCTTCCACGGCGCCATACAGGGCGAAGTGCTTGACGCTGGCCATGATGCTGTCGGCATTCGCGGGGCTGGTGCCCTGGAATGCCTTGACCATCACTTCGGCGATGCGCGAGACCAGGTAGGTGTCTTCGCCGAAGCCTTCGGAGGTACGGCCCCAGCGCGGGTCGCGGGAGATGTCGACCATCGGCGCGAAGGTGATGTCGAGGCTGTCGGCGGCGGCTTCCTGGGCGGCAATGCGCCCGGACCGGCCGATGGCGTCCATGTCCCAGCTGGAGGCCAGGGCCAGGCTGATCGGGAAGATCGTGCGGTGGCCGTGGATCACGTCATAGGCGAAAAACATCGGGATCTTCAACCGGCTGCGCATGGCCGCGTCCTGCATCGGACGGTTTTCCGGGCGCGTGATGGAGTTGAACGTGCCACCGATGCGGCCGGCGGCAATTTCCTTGCGGATCAGCTCACGGGGCATTTCGGGGCCGATGCTGATCAGGCGCAATTGGCCGATTTTTTCATCGAGGGTCATCTGCTTGAGCAGGTCGCTGACGAAGGCGTCCTTGTCTTTAAGCGCAGCAGGCTTTGTTTCTGCCCAGACGGGGTGGGTGGCCAGAGTGGCAACAAGGCCGAGCAAACACAGCTTCTTCATGAATATCCTTTTTCGGCTCACTGCACAGCGCTAGCGCTGATCGGCCAAAATGTGGGGAGCGTCTATTGTTGTTCGGGTGTTGTTCAGATAAATGCAGCACACTCTGAACTCTTTTTCGCGCTGGGCATCTTTGTAGCTGATTGGCTCGATGCATTCCAGTGGTGGCGGATTATGCCCCAAGCGCGCGGTTTATAGGGTTAGTCGTCAAATTCCATCAAGATTGGCCAGGAGAAACACCATGCAAGCAGCACAAGGTTACCGCTGGGGCTTGAAAGCCGCGGCGTTGTTATTGATCAGCAGCGTGCTGAGCGGTTGCGGTATCAATACCATTCCGACCCTGGATGAGCAGGCCAAGGCGGCCTGGGGCCAGGTGCAGAACCAGTATCAACGGCGTGCCGACTTGATCCCCAACCTGGTGGAAGTGGTCAAGGGCTATGCCACCCATGAGCAGGACACCCTCACTGCGGTGATTGAGGCGCGGGCCAAGGCCACCTCGATCCAGGTGGATGCCAGTACCCTGGATAACCCGGAAAAACTCAAGCAATTCCAGCAAGCCCAGGACGGTTTGAGCGGTGCGCTCAGCCGCTTGATGGTGGTGTCCGAGCGCTACCCGGACCTGAAGGCCAACCAGAACTTCCTGGCCCTGCAATCCCAGTTGGAAGGCACGGAAAACCGTATCGCCGTGGCGCGTCGCGACTTTATCCAGGCGGTGCAGGCCTACAACACCGAGATCCGCACCTTCCCTGGCCGCCTGTGGCACAGCGTGATGTACAGCGACCTGCCGATCCGCGCCACGTTTGAAGCCACCAGTGCCGATGCCGATAAAGCGCCGCAAGTGAAGTTCAAATAAGGCTGCATTGAGGTGTCGATGCGTTTATTACGGATAGGCCTGGCGCTGTGGTTGCTGGCATGCATCGCTTCGGCCCAGGCGGCGTTGACCTTCCCGGCACTGACCGGGCGGGTGGTGGATAACGCCCAGATGCTCGACCCGGCGACGCGCCAGCAATTGACCGAGCAGTTGCAGGCGCTGGAGCAAACCACCGGCGACCAGATCGTGGTGGTCACGGTGCCCGACCTGCAAGGCGTGCCTATTGAGGACTACGGTTACCAATTGGGCCGCGAGTGGGGGATTGGCCAGAAGGGCAAGGACAACGGCGCGTTGTTGATCGTTGCCCGCGATGAGCGCAAGTTACGCATCGAAGTCGGTTACGGCCTGGAAGGTACGCTGACCGATGCGCAGTCCTGGGTGATCATCAACCAGGTGATTGCACCCAAGTTCAAGGCCGGCAATTTCAGCCAGGGTATCAGCGACGGTGTAGCCGCCATGATCCAGGTGGTGGGCGGTCAGCCGCTGGCAGTGCCGGCCCATGTGGCGGATGCCAACTTTGCCAAGGATAATCCCGGGTTTTCCATCGGCTTGTTTGTCCTGCTGATCGGCGTGTTGTGGTTGTGCAATCGCCTGGGCCTGCCGGTGGGGGCGATCCTGCTCGCGATCCTCAGCAGCAGTGGACGCGGCGGTGGGGGCGGTGGCGGTGGCGGCGGCGGTTTCCGAGGCGGCGGTGGTGGCTTCGGCGGCGGCGGCGCGTCGGGCGGCTGGTAATGACAATAACTAGAAAAGAGCATCTACAACCATGGCATTACTGACTGAACACGAGCAGCGCCAGGTCGCCGAAGCGATCGCCCGGGTCGAAAAAAACACCGACGCCGAACTGGTGACCGTGCTGGCTGCCCGTGCCGACGATTACGCCTATATCCCATTGCTGTGGGCCAGCCTGATCGCGTTGGTGGTGCCGGGTGTGGTGCATTACCTGTCGGGCTACCTGACCATGTACACCTTGCTGCTGGCGCAATGGGCGACGTTCATCGTGCTGTGCCTGGTGTTTCGCCTGCCCAAGGTCACCACGCGCCTGATCCCGCGTTCGGTGCGCCATTGGCGCGCATCGAACCTGGCGCGCCGGCAGTTCCTGGAGCAGAACCTGCACCACACGCTGGGCAGCACCGGGGTGCTGATTTTTGTCAGCGAGGCGGAGCGTTATGTGGAAATCCTGGTGGACGATGGCATCTCCAGCCGCCTGGATGACAGCCATTGGGAGGGGATCGTCAAGGCGTTTACCCAGCAGGTCAAACAGGGGCAGACGCTGGCTGGGTTTATTGCTTGTATCGAGGCGTGTGGCGAGTTGCTCAAGGTGCATGTGCCGGTGACTCAGACACGTAATGAACTGCCCAACCGCCTGGTCGTGCTCGAATAGAACATCCAACACTGGAGATCAAATGTGGGAGGGGGCTTGCCCCTCCCACATTGGGTCCCAAGTGGTCAGGCGCAGTACCGTTGATCAAATAACCCCGTGCCCTAAACCCCCATCCCCCCTAAAATGCCCGGCATTCCCTGCCCGAGGCGTTTTTGTTCATGTCCGTTACCGCTCAACCTGCCCGCCCTGCGCCGGATCATCATGCCCAGTTCATCGAACTGCTGAGCGCAAGCCTTCAGCACGACGCTTTTATCAAGCTGGTGCTGGCCAAGTACGTGGGTGAGGACGCCGAGCTGCAACGGCTGATCATCAAGCCGGTGACGGTCAAGGAACAGCCGTGCCTGTCCTTCGTATACCGCTACAAGACCCGCGACATTACCAAGAACCTCCCGGTGGCCGACGGCGTGGCGGCGATTGCCGAGCTGTTGCCGGCTTCGTTCAAGAACGCTCACTTGCTGGCACTGACCGACGAAGCCCAGCTCGAATACAGCAAAAAGAACAAAAGCTCGCTGTTCAAAAGCAAACCCCAGCAATTGCGCGAAGCGCCGTCGGCCGAGCATAACCGCGAGAAGCATCGTTTCCTCGAGTTGAGCCGACCGTTCCTCTTCGACCTGGGCGTGACCGACGCCAAGCACGCGCTGATCCCGTCGATGTCGCGCAAGTGGAAGCAGATCAACAAGTTCATCGAAGTGTTCAGCCATGCGCTGACCTCGTCACCGCTGCGGCTGGACGGGCCGGTGCGCGTCGCTGATTTCGGTTCGGGCAAGGGCTACCTGACGTTCGCCATCCATGACTACTTGCGCAACACGCTCAATGTCGAGGCTGAGGTCACTGGCGTTGAATTGCGCGAAGACATGGTGACCTTGTGCAACACCGCCGCTGCGCGCCTGGACCACCCAGGGCTGGTGTTCAAGTGCGGTGACGTGCGCAGCGTGGCACCGAGCGAGCTGGACGTCATGATCGCCCTGCACGCCTGCGACATCGCCACGGATTACGCCATCCACACCGGTATTCGTTCCGGTGCGTCGATCATCATGTGCTCGCCGTGCTGCCACAAACAGATTCGCCTGCAGATCCAGAGCCCGGTGCTGTTAAAGCCTATGCTGCAATACGGGTTGCACCTGGGCCAGCAGGCGGAAATGGTCACCGACAGCCTGCGCGCCTTGTTCCTTGAAGCCTGTGGTTATGAGACCAAGGTGTTCGAGTTCATCTCCCTGGAACACACCAACAAGAACAAGATGATCCTGGCGGTCAAGCGCGCCGAACCGCTGGACAATGCGCAGTTACTGGAAAAAATCCAAGAGCTAAAGGCGTTCTACCACATCACTGAGCATTGCCTGGAAACCCTGCTGCGTGCGGATGGCTACCTGTCCTGAACACCGCTCAAATGTGGGAGGGGGCTTGCCCCCGATGAGGGCGTGTCAGCTGATGCATCTGCCACTGACCCACCGCCATCGGGGGCAAGCCCCCTCCCACATTTAGACCGTGCTCGGTTTAGAAGCTGGCGCAGCCTGCACCGCCGTCTTGCGCCCCAGCATCACCGTCACGATCACCCCACAGGCGAACAGCCAGGTAATCGGTTCGATATGTTCCCCAAAGAACAACGCCGAAAATGCAATGGTGAAGAAGATCTGCAGCAGCTGAATCTGGCTGACCCGCGCAATGCCGCCCATGGCCAACCCGGCGTACCAGGCAAAGAATCCCAGGAACTGCGAGAACAGCGACACATAGCCGAACGCCCACCAGGTGCGCATCGAAATCGCGCCCTGGTGCTGCGCCGCCAGGTACCACACCGGGCCGATCAGCACCGGGGTCGACAGTACCAGCGCCCAGCAGATGACCTGCCACCCGCCCATCTCCTTGGCCAGCCGACCGCCTTCGGCATAACCCAGGCCGCCCACCGCAATGGCACCGAGCATCAACAGATCGCCGGCTTGAATGCTGCCGGCACCGGTAATCAGCGCATAGCTCAATACCAACGCGCTGCCCAGTGCGGCGCAGGCCCAGAAGGCTTTCGACGGCCGCTCATGGGACAGCCACGCTGCATACAAGGCCACGCACAGTGGTTGCAGGCCGTTGACCAGCGCGCCATGGGAGGCCGGTAACGTTTGCATGGCCCAGGCTGACAGCACCGGGAAACCGAGGATCACGCCTGCGATCACCAGGCACAAACCGCGCACCTGGCGCCAGGTTGGCCAACGCTCGCGGCGCCACAGCAACAGCGCCGCCGCCGGAATCGCCGCGAACAACGCACGGCCCAGGCCGTTGAGCAACGGGTGGATTTCCTGCACCACGATGCGGGTGAAGGGCAGGGTCAGGCTGAAGATGATGACGCCCAGCAGGCCGAGGGCCATGCCGGTGTTTTCGCGCGAGCTCATGGGGAGAACCGAAATCTAGAGGGCTTCAAGGGAAGCCCATCTAGCCACAACCCCCGGCGATTGCGGGCCTACAGCTGGGTGCGGATTTATCCGTACAGTTGCTGTTGTGTGGGCGCTGTCGAGTTTCAGTGAGTCTGCGATGGGCGCACCGCAGACTTACTGATAAACCGCGTCGCCTGTATCGCGGGCAAGCCCTAATGCCAGTCAGTTAAGAGATAGAGCGGGCAAACAGGTCACCTGTGGAAGAGATGGAACGGGCAAACAGGTCACCTGTGGCGAGCGGGCTTGCCCCGCGTTGGGCTGCGAAGCGGCCCCAAAACCAGGCA